>JACQHN010000466.1 GCA_016199015.1 Nitrospira defluvii | reverse complement strand
GAATTCCAGCAGACGAAACAGGCCGAACTCTCTACCATCGAAACCAAAGCGGCCTCCCTCTCACAGGAGGTGACCAAAGCCGGGCAGAAGGCGGAACTGCAGCGGCTCGTCAGTCCGATTGATGGCGTGGCGCAGCAGCTGGCGGTCCATACGATCGGTGGCGTCGTGACGCCGGCTCAACCGTTGCTCATCGTCGTGCCACAGGACTATCCAGTGGAAGTCGAAGCGCAGCTGGAGAATAAAGATGTGGGTTTTGTCAAAGAAGGTCAGTCGGCCGAGATCAAGGTGGAGACCTTTCCGTTTACCCTCTACGGCACCATCCCTGGTACCGTGCTTACGGTCTCAGATGATGCCGTGCCTGTAAACAAAGACAAGCCGGCAGACGGCTTGGTCTTTGCCACACGCGTGAATTTGTCACAGGGGACAATTCCAGTCGAAGGCAAACTGGTGCACCTGTCTCCCGGCATGGCCGTGACCGTCGAAATCAAGACCGGCCGACGACGCGTGATCGAGTACCTGCTGAGCCCTGTCCTCAAATCGTTGCAAGAGAGCTTGAGGGAGCGGTAAGGCGGATGTCGCGCACACGATTCATCGCATGGCGGGTACTCCTTGTCATGAGTCTCACAGTGCCCCTGGCCACTCTTCACGAGGCGCGGGCCACTGAGGCGGAACAGGCGACGAAGGTCCCGGTGCAGGAAGTCCATTTGAGCCTGCGCGCCGCGATGGCGGCCGCGGCTCAGCAGAATCCCTCGGTGTTACTGTCCAAAGAACGCATCGAGGCGGCCAAAGGTGAGGTCACCACCCAATTGGGCGCCATGCTTCCGAACCTCTCCGCGAATGTTCGACAAAGCCAACAGACGCAATTCCTTGGCACGTTCGGTCTCGCACCGGTCCGGACCGAGCCCTTCAGCATCTTCGACACCCGCGTGAGCGCGTCGCAGAACCTCTTCAGTCTCAGTCTCATTCAACGTTGGCGCGCGTCGCGGCAAGCCCTCCAGGTGGCCGAGTTCGACGCACAGAGTAGCCGGTTCGATACCATGGCCAGCACTGGCCTCGCCTATCTCGAAGGCGTGAAAGCGGCGACCGCGTTGACCATGCGTCAGGCGAATCAACAATTGATCCGAGAGCTGTTGGCTACTGCTAAAGTCCGTCAGCACGAAGGGGCAGCCACCGGGCTCGACATCGCGCGTTTGGAAGGGCAACTGGCCAATGAACAGCAGCAGATCGTGGCGGCGCAGGCCGAGCTGGATCGCGCCAAAAACACCCTCGGGAATCTGTTGGCCCTCACGTTCGAGGTTCGGATGACCTTGACCGACCAATTGAAGCCGCATGTCGCAGAGGCCGAGGCGGCGCAGGTTGCCTGGGAACAGGCGGTAACGAATCGGGCTGAAGTCCAAGCGCAGGCCAAGCGGATTCGGTCGGCGGAACTGAGCTATTCCTCCGTGACCGGCGAGCGCCTGCCCTCGCTCGTGGCGCAGGGGGACACCGGCCTGATCGGCAACCGATGGAACAACAGCCTCGACACTTACAATATGGTTCTATTGCTCCAGATTCCGCTGTTCGACGGCGGCCAGCGCGAAGGACGGATCAGCAGCGCCCGCAGTCAGCTACGGCAGGAAGGGTTTCGGATGCAGGTGGTGCTGAACCAAGTCCGCGCCGAGGTCAATGAGGCGCGCATCGCGTTGTCGGCGGCCAGAGAGAAGGCGGCGCTGGCTCAGGCCGGCTTACAGGCCGCGACCAAAGAAACGGCGTTGGCCAAAGAACGCTACGCAGTGTTGACGGCGGCAAGCCAGTTCGATGTGATCACTGCGATTACGTCGATGGTGCGGGCGCGAGAAAATCTTGTCGGGGCGTTGTTTGAACTGAACGCCGCACGGGTGAACTACTCGCGGGCCACGGGGACGTTGGATGAGTTGAGCTAGCGTCAATTACAAGGATGTTGACCTGATGAAGAGCCTGGCACTCACCAAATGGGAAGATGAGGGACACGCTGTTCAGAAGGAACAGCAGGAGCCCGACTCTGCGCAGCACATGGTCAAGATTATGATCGTGCATCCCGACCGATTATATCGTGACGTGCTCACTTTGGCCTGAGCGCCCTCGCCATACAGGTCGTCGTGATGGACTGCGTGGCCCGTGTCGAGCAATTGGTTCAGGGTGAAAGAGGCGACTCGGATGTGGCTCTCCTCGGAGAGCAGGTCGGAATTCGGGAGACCTATGAGAGGCGGTATAGGTGCACCGTCGTAGCGACTCGGATTCTTGAAATCAATAAACCGCTTGGGACTATGCGGTCTCGGCACACTAAGGCTCAAAGCCGATCGTCCTCGATTCATTCGGAATGGTCTGAGTAATAAGGAAATAGCGGTTGCATTCCACATAGGAATCCAGACCGTCAAGAATCACATCCGTACGCTCTCAATCAAGATCGGACTGCATCGGCTGCGGGCGAACAGCGGTAAGAGGAGTCTTTTTTAGGCGGACTTATTGACATAAACAACAAAATGGTACTGGTATCTTTTTCTCGTTGAATCGCTTTTTACAAGGGAGTACCCCGTTGTGTGACTGGATGCATAGTGCGTCGAGTTTTCTATTCGGCAACCGATGAAATAGCGGTAGTTCAGGGCGCGAACTATACGGTTGCGAGAAAGGCGGCGTAGATGGACGGACTAGCGTTCCTCATTGTAGGTGGGATGTATGTGTATCTGGCAAAGGTAGCTGCTCAATTCATTCGCCGGCGAACGGAGAGTATCCTGGCTCAATACGCCACAATCGCGATGTTTGTGTTAATTCCCACATGGGACATTATCCCAGGTTGGCTGTACTTCATGCATCTGTGTAACAACCAGGCAGAGATGAAGGTGCTAAAGACGGTTAATCTTGAGGAAAAATATTTCATGCCGAATGGTCAGGCCGATGGGCAGAAAGTTGGCGATCGATTTAAAGGTTCGTTCAGTTCCAACAGAAATTTTTCACCAGTTTTCCATATTGAAATGCATGAGAGTGCTCTTCAAGACAGCAGAATGGGGGAGATACTGGGGACTACAAAGGAATTTATCTATCGCGGCGGATGGCTTACGAGATTCATCTTGCCCGATGCGACGTATTTATGCCGCCAATATCAATACGCTAGTGCACATATGGTTCTTTGGCGTGAAGCGATTAGGCCTAAGAGTGATTTAAACCCTGGAGGAAACTGACATGCCTGTTCTTATCGATACGTACTCCGAACACGCGCAGCTTTCCATGGCGGCATACGCAACCTTGACCGAAGGGATGCCCAATGACGTGTTCGGAGAGGCTTTGAAGACCAGGGGATTTTCGGATATCCAGGCCACAGCTTTCGTCAATATGTATTCTGTGGTCAAGGTCTTCAATGACCCGACGACTAACTTTTCTGCCACGTTGTTTCAAAAGCGAGGCAGTACCGAGAAAATCCTCGCCATTCGGGGTACGGAAAGCTGGCAGGACCTTGTCATCAGTGACTTGCAGATCGGTCTATTTGGACTCACCAATCAATACCAAACATTGCGCAACTTTCTCCCGCAGATAATTTCACAAATACAGCCTGGTGACACTCTCACGGTTACCGGACATTCACTCGGCGGATTTTTGGCTCAAGTGTTTACTTTAGACAATCAGAATCTTGTCTCGCAGGCTTATACCACTAACACACCAGGTCTTGGCGGGGTGTTGTTCAATCCATTGGGTCTGTTCGGGGTCACCGGCGATGTTGTGTCGAATCCTTTGATCACGAATCTGATTGCCCAAGGCCACTCCTTCGTGGCCAGCCAGGGGCGACAATTTGGCATCCCGCAGTATGTATTTATTGAACAAAGCCTGAATCCTTTGGATAACCACGGTAAGATGTCAATCACAGATGCTCTGGCTTTGCACGGGGTATTTGTAAAAATCGATCCCAATTTAACTATTCAGAAGATTTCCGGCATACTAGAGGCCGCATCTCAGGTCAGCGATCGAAGTCTCGAATCGGCTCTTGATGCACTCCGTAAGGTTCTTCAAGGACCGGACATTACATCGACCCCTATTTCATCTCCGCTCACTGAGGATGGTTCCAGCGCGGCTCGCAATACCTATTATGCGAACCTGCTGGCGTTGCAACAGGCGCTGCCACCTGGGTCCTTCCGCATCAACAGCCTGACTGACCTGCCGAGCAGCGCGATGTTTAGCCTTGCAAAAAGCCAGACCCTTGATGGCCTGGCCTATCGGTATGCCCTTCGAGAGCTGAACCCCTTTGCGGTGATCGGTGCCGACTATAGTCAGCACAGTATGGATGGGTCGTTAGATCTCTACGATGCGCAAACCGGCAATGGGACGATGACGGCCCTGTACCTATCCGATCGGGCGGAGCTCTTGACCAAGCGATTGGCGATGAACGTCAATGACGGGGGAGCGATCGCGACCGACACACATTTTGTCGATGTGGAGACTGGATTCGTCGTTGGAAGTGTTGCCTCCGCGAATGAGGTCATCTTCGGGGACACGCAGGATAACCGCGATCTGTTGGGGCATGCCGGTGGGGATCATCTCTATGGCGGAGAGGGTGACGATTTTCTGATGGGCCAAGGCGGGATGGATTACTTGGAGGGGAACCAAGGAAACGATGAGCTCTACGGAGGGAGCGAGAACGACATTCTCCTCGGTCAACAAGGCAACGACCAACTGTACGGGGAGGCCGATAACGATCGCCTCAATGGTGGGTTGGGTAATGATCTGCTTGAAGGTGGGGCAGGGATCGATACGCTAATGGGCGGTGCTGGGATCGATCTATTACGTGGCGGCACAGAGAATGACATCCTTATCGGCGGCGCCGGAGATGACCTTCTGGAAGGAGGGGGGAAAAGAAATGGTGTCAGGAATCATTT
>JACQHN010000035.1 GCA_016199015.1 Nitrospira defluvii | reverse complement strand
GCCCGGCCCGGCCCGGCGCCGGGCAAGGGTTCCAGTGAAAGGTCCAACATCAGTACGGCCTGTTTCAGCGGCGCGCGGGCCAGGGCACGTTGAAGCCGAGCCAGCGAAAATACCCGGCTTGCGGCGGTCACCGAGCCATCGTAGGGCAGCAAGGAGACGGCGCCGGTCTCTTGATCCACCACGGCCCGTCCCGAAAAGTAGATATAGGCCGTCTGTTGCGACGTGCTCTGTTTCGGCAGCCACTGTTCGAAGACCTCGATCAGGTCGTCCTTCAGTCCTTTGTTATCGATCACGACCTTGACCTGCTGCGAAGGGATACCCAGGACGCGCTTAAAGTACCCGCCCATCACCCCAGCATCATGCGCGGCAAACTTCATGACCGGCATGGCCGAATCACGAAATGCCCCCACACCAATGGCGATCCCGACGGCATGCGATTGCGCTGATTTCCCGTTCATTTTCGGGAGCTGGTCGACATCGACCGACACCACCTCGACCGCATCGCTGCGATCGGGACGAATCGCCACGAAAAACTTCTTCGACGACGGAAGCTCGACATTCGAAGAGGCCCGCAGGGCACAAATCAGTTCTGCCTGCTCCACGTTCGACACCGCTCCCACTTTGCCCTCGACGGCCACACGCCGAACCTCGCCCGGTTGCAACACCCCCAAGGAGACGGGTGTCTTGAGTCCTCCCACGATGGCGGCATGTCCACTCAGGTCGATTTCGACCGCTTGTGCGACCCCTGCCCCCTCATTCTTGACTTCGAATTCCACGCTGAAGGCTTCCTGCTGCTCCAGGACGTGGTTCTGATTGTCGTCACGAATAATGGTGCGGAACGACAGTTTGGTCGGCGTCGATGGCGTATCGATAGGTGGCGTTGCGGGCGAGGCAAGCGGGGGTGACAGCGCGTCCGGTTGCGCCGGCGCGGCTGGAGTGACCGGCGTCACCGGCAAGGCAACCTCGGCCGACACGGCAGACTGCCTCGGCGACGGGGGAACTCCTCCCGCGCGGTCGGTCTTTCGGAACTGGGCCTGTTCTCGAATTTTTGTGGCGGTTCCGAGTTGTTGGGCCATGCCCTCTACCAAGGTCGCGATCGCCTCATGCGCCACCGAGTCCAGGCCGCTGATGTCACAGGTATCCGCCCGAGCTTCTACCTCTCCGGTCGCGGCACTTTGCAGCTTCTTGCTGTGGAGCACCACGCCTTGGTAATCGGTATAGGAAAAGTCGAAACCCAGCGTCACAGTCGCGGGATACGACTTATTGGCCTTGCGGGGAACGAACAGATTCACCTCGCGAAACCCCAGCGTGACATCCACCAGGCCGTCAGGTGCGCCGGACGAAGCCCCTGACTCAACCTGGACCCGCTCGAACACCTGCACCAGGCGCTTCTTGAGTTGCTTCTGCAGCGCGTCATGAACGGGCACGGTGACAGCTTGGCCGCAGGTGTCACGATACTCGACAGTCGCCGCAGCGATGCTTGGATCCATCCGCAGCTGAACGGTCAGGGGAAGATTGTAGTTGGTGGGAATACCACTACGCTGAGCGAAGAATTGGCATCCCGCCGAGAACAGCAGCATCGACAATAACGCCGCGAGAGGACGCCTTGATGACCATCGCGCACCAGCCCCTATCCATCCGCACAGGTATTGCCGCACAATAGATTTGTTATACCCAATCTGGTGACAGCATGACAACCGCCTGCCACATCAGCCGCGTTGACAGGCCCGCTGTGCTCCGCTATGGTCCGGGCTGTGATCCTCGCGAACGATCCACTTGATCGATCAGCGCCGCCCTGGTCCTGGACCGCCGTCGCTGACCTCATCCGCCTGCGGAACCAATCCGGCACATGGCTGCTGATGTTGCCGAGCCTCTGGTCCTTGGTCTTGGCGAATCACGGTCGTCCGCCGCTTGCATTGATGGGAGTATTTGTCCTCGGCGCATTCGTCATGCGCAGTCTCGGCGTGGTCTTCAACGATTTGGCCGATCGCAATTTTGATAAACACGTCGCACGAACCAGCAGCCGACCGCTGGCCGACGGCCGCTTGGTACCACGGCAAGCACTGCTCGTCGCCCTGATCCTCACGCTGTGCGCGGCGCTCCTGGTGTTGGCGCTGAATCCCTTCACGATGCTCTTGAGTCCCATCGCGCTGTTTCTGGCCGCCATCTATCCATTCAGCAAGCGATGGATTCACATGCCCCAGGCGGTTCTTGGGATCGCGTTCGGATGGGGAGCGATCATGGCCTGGGCGGCTTCGTGCGGCAGGATCGACCCGCTGGCATGGCTACTCTTTGGCGCCACGATCTGCTGGGCCATGGCCTATGATACGATCTATGCGCTGCAGGACCGGGAGGATGACCGCCGCATCGGAGTGAAATCGTCCGCACTTTTCTTCGGTGAGGCCGTACCTGAAGCCGTCGGCCTCTTTCTCGGGGGGATGGTGGTCTGTCTGGTATTGGCCGGACAATTGTCAAGCCTGCGGATGGAATATTACCTGGTCTTGGCCCTACTCTCAGGCCTCTTCTTGTGGCAGGTACTACGATTGAAGGCCTCGGTGACCCCGCACGCAGCCTTCATCATGTTTCAGCAACATGTCTACGCCGGAGCGGTGGTTTTGCTCGGCATCTGGTTCGGCGCGTTCAACAGCCCGCATTAGCCCGGACTATTCATGAATACCTGCTCCGTCGTCCGATCCTCTC
>JACQHN010000458.1 GCA_016199015.1 Nitrospira defluvii | reverse complement strand
TCCCCAAGGGCGGTACCAGCACATCGCAATTTATATCTTCACCGAGGAGGGTTGGACGGAGCCGGAAGTCCTCCACAAATATGTGACCGGTGAAGATGCGAAGGTGCGAGAGGGATTCGAAGGGTCATTGCGCGGCTTCTATCGACTTGACGGGCAGGAGGAGGAGGGCCGTATGGGACCGATCCTCCAAGGGAGAGACAGCGCGGCGACCGCGGCCTATTCCCGACAGCTATTCAAGGGGCCTGTCGTGGCCGAGGTGAAGGCACATCCGGCTGGCTCAACGTCTGGACCATAACAGCGGTCAGGTGGTCACGGAGCGACTGATCCTGTATGCCTTGGGTGTGCAACGTCGCTTCTTGGAGCAGCTGAGCGGTCGGTTGGCGCGGAATCGTTTCGAGGTTGGCGGCCTGCGGAGCGGCTGAACGGTCCGCAGCAAACTCTCCAATGCGTAACACGATTTCGGTGACCAGCGGCTCCCCTGCCATTGCATTCACCTTCTGCAGCAGGACCGGTTTGAGAAAGGTGAGTTGCTGGAGCCAGACCGAGTTGTGCACAAGCACATACAGTTTTTTGAAGCGAATTTGGTCGGGCCGCGTGTGTGTGGCGATCGGCTCGCCCACGATGTCGGGCCATTGTCGGCGCAGGCGCGCTTCGAAGAGTTTACTCTCCAATCCCAGTCTGTGGGCCAGACCGGCCAGGATGGAGCCGAATGAATCGAGCCTGCTCTGTCCTCTCATGGCGCTATCATAACAAAATGCGCCTGACGGAAATAGCTCACGTTAGTGTGATATGACGAAAACTCACGACAAAGAAGATCAGTACAAAGTGGTGGCCACCAACCGGAAGGCCTATCACGACTATTTCATCGAAGAGAAGTTCGAGGCTGGGGTCATCTTACGGGGGACCGAGGTGAAGTCCCTGCGGGAAGGACGCGTCAATCTGCAAGACAGTTATGCGTCGCTCGATGGCGACGAAGTCTATCTGCAGCATTGCCACATCAGTCCCTATTCGCACGGCAATCTTTCGAACCATGATCCCCTGCGCAAGCGAAAGCTCTTGCTGCATCGCAAAGAAATCAACAAGCTGATGGGGAAGACTCAACTCAAGGGTCTGACCATCGTCCCCTTGCGCATCTACTTCTCGAAGCGTGGCCACGCGAAGGTGGAGTTGGCGCTGGCGAAGGGGAAAAAGCAATACGATCGCCGCGAAACCATCAAGGCCCGTGAGGCCGGCCGCGAAGTGGAGCGCGCGATCAAGCAACGGAAGTAAGCGGCTTCGTCCCTCACACGTATCTTCGTTCTTCCCTGCCCGAGAGAGCCCGTGAGGTCTCGGTTGTGCCTCAGAATTTCCAATCCAAGCCCCCGCCCAGATAAGGTCTTTCGTGCGCTTGTGAGTCCGTCGCGCGCGCCGAGAGTTCTAATCGATTGATTCACAAAGACGCTTGGCCTGCCTGTTGATGAGGAATATTTGCGCTTGACTTGGTTCTAATTAGAACTATTATACTGGGGTCAGCTTGGTCGGCTTTTCGCCGGGCGAGCTGAGTGGTGGGTAGAGTCAGGCAGTCAATGGTCGATCACGGGAGGGTACTCAAATGAAAGCACTATTCAATACAGACGACGGTTGGTCCGGCCTGATTTTGCGGCTGACCTTGGGGTTGGTGATGCTGCCGCACGGGGCTCAAAAGTTGCTGGGTTGGTTCGGCGGATTCGGGTTCGACGGGACTATGGGTTTTTTCACCCAGAAAATGGGGCTACCCTGGATCATCGCATTTCTGGTTATCATGGGGGAGTTTTTCGGCAGCCTGGGGTTGCTCGCCGGCCTGTTGACGCGATTCACCGCCGCCAGTTTCATTGTGATCATGCTGGGAGCCATTCTGACGGTGCATCTGCCGGTCGGGTTTTTCATGAATTGGTTCGGGCAACAACAGGGAGAGGGCTATGAATATCATCTCCTGGTGATCGGGCTGGCCGCCGCGTTGCTGGTGACGGGAGCCGGTCGATGGTCGATCGATCGGGTTGTGGCGGAACAAGTCGCCTGAGGCAGGAAAGGAGACCGAAAGATGTTCGTCGTAATGGGAGCAACAGGACATACGGGAGCCGTGGTCGCAGAGACGCTGCTCGCTCGCAAACAGCCAGTGCGTGTGGTGGTTCGTTCGGCCGACAAGGGTGCAGCCTGGAAAGCAAAAGGGGCTGAGGTGGCCGTCGCCTCGCTGGATGAGGTGCCGGCCTTGACGAAGGCCTTGCAAGGGGCCTTGGGTGTCTACATGCTGGTTCCGCCGAACTATGGGGCTGCGGCGTGGCTCACGGAGCAGCGGCAGCGGTTGGATCGCGCGGCGGAAGCCGTGAAAGCCAGCGGAATTTCGCACGTCGTGTTCCTGTCGTCCGTCGGCGGCCAAATACCGGAGGGGACCGGTCCTATACGCGCCGCTCGATACGGTGAGCAAAAATTGAGCGCAGTGGCTCGTAATGTGACGATCTTGCGCCCCTGTTACTTCATGGAGAACTGGGCGCCGGGTATCGGGATGGCGAAGGGCCAGGGCCTGCTGCCCACGTTTATTGCGCCGCAGGCAAAGGTGCCGATGATTTCGACCGGGGATATCGGCCGCGTCGCAGCGGAGCAATTGATGGCCGGCGGAAGGGGCCACACGGTTGTGGAGCTTGCGGGCCCGGAAGAGTACAGTCCGGAACAGGTGGCCGAGGCGCTCGGCCGGATTCTTGGGCGGGCGGTCGTCGCGCAGCCGGCGCCGCTCAGCGCCGTGGTGCCGACCTTTACCTCGTTCGGGTTTTCCGCAGAAGCAGCGGGCTTGTTTGAGGAGATGTACACAGCGT
>JACQHN010000464.1 GCA_016199015.1 Nitrospira defluvii | reverse complement strand
TCCATCTCCCAGGGTTGAGCCAGGTGGCGGTTGGTCATGAGCACTCCGCCGGCATGCACCAGGAACCCCGTTCCGGTGAAACTGACCGTCACCGGCGGGGTCTCGCCGCCGAATGTGAAGAGTGGGCGGCCGTCGGCATCCCGGAACGGCTCACCGTTGGGATGCACTCCCTGGTAACGAAGGGGGCGGCCGGAACTTTTTTCAACAAAGCCGAACGTGCCTTGGAGAAAGGCCACGCTGCCGCCATAGATCCGAATGGTCCGCTCCGCCGCCACATGACCGCTCTCGACCGCCCGGAGTTGCTGCTTGAGCGTCCCGACCTCGGCTTCCGTTCCCTTCTCTTTCTCCTTGCGCTGCATGAGAGCGGTCAACGTTTCGGCCTGTTGTTTGTGCTCGTCGAGCAATGCGGTTGCCCGCTGCCGCTCCTCCTGCACTCGCTTCTCTAACTCCCGTTGGGAAACCCGGCTGGTCTCGATCTGCTCCAGAAGGCTGTGGATTTGCCGTTCACCGGCCTGTCGCGCCGTGTACTGGTATAAGAACAGGCCGAGGACCAGCGCGAACGGCAACAGAACCAGCGCGCCCGCAAGCAGCCTGACGGGCATGGTCGCATGGAAGACGAGGTCGCTCAGGAGATGTCGGAAGAAAAGGACGGCGCCGATCACCCACCCGCGCTGAGCAGTGGTTGCAATATCGCGACAGTCGCAGAAGATATCCCAGACCGGTTTGCAACTCGCATAGGCTTCGGGCCTGATCCGGATGCGGACCTGAGGCCCGCCGATCCCGAACCTCAGCAGGTCGTTGTCCTGCAAAATGATCTCGGTAACACACTGGTGATTGACGAAGGTACTGCTTTGATTCCCCTTATGCCGGAGAACGACTTCACAGTTCTCCACCGTAATCTCGGCATGAAACAGAGACACAGCCGCATCACGGAGAGGGTCGAAGGCCAGGTCATTGGTGGGGTCCGTCCCGATTTTCAGGCGGTCTACGGCGAACTCTTGCGTCTGCCCCCGCCGACTTCCCGATAGATGGACGAGGGCGAACTTTACAACGGCTCGATCGCGTTCGACTTTGCCGTCGGACTCCGAGGTTGTCTTGCTCACAGTGCGCTCCTCACAGGTCGTTGCGTATCGCCGAGATGGTGTCATACCCGTCTCATCACAGCATACTCATCGTCGCGTGTCTGTAACCTAGCCTACATGTGGGCCGGCACTCGCACCGATCTCGATGGGGTGAAAAGAAAGAGCTGGCCCGTCTTGACAGTATACTGCCGGTAATCCCGTGGGCTATTCTGGCACTAACCCGCCATGTGAGCTGATTGTAGAGCACTGTGGAAAATCGAGTTTTCCGCAGCCTGTCAGAAGATTTTGGCTGAATAATGGGAATCCGGCTCCATAAAAGACGCCGCCCTTCCTAATCTTCCTCCCGCTGTACTTTGTGAATTGGCTCACAGATTCACATCAGGAATTGAGTTACCGTGAAGCCATGACGAGAGAACATTCCCCACTCACAGACCGATCGAAGACAGACCAGATGCCCTGCCTCAGTCTGCCAATCGAAGGGAGCCTCATGAAGGACATATCGTGTGCAGGAGAACGTCCGGGCACGTGCGAGACGGCACATCCGACACAACCATCTCATCAGGGCTCGTTGCCCTCCGAATCGGCGAACGGGCCGCGCTCCGGAAAATTCATCATCGCCGCAGTGATCGGACTCGCCATCGGCGCATTCTTCTGGTTTGACCTGGATGCGTATCTCACGCTGGAAACGGTGAAGGCGAACCGTGACCGGCTCTTGGCCTTCACTGACGAACATCGCGCCGCCGCCGTGGTGAGCTTCATCGTCACCTACAGTCTGGTGACCGGCTTGTCTCTTCCCGGCGCCACGATTCTGACCCTCATGGGAGGATTTCTGTTCGGGAGCCTGTTGGGAACAGTCTTCGTCAATCTCGGCGCGACCAGCGGGGCCACGCTCGCGTTCTTGACGGCACGATATCTATTACGTGGGTGGGTCGAGCAGACGTTCGGTCAGAAGCTGGGTCCTATTCAAGAGGGGTTTGCGAAGAACGCGTTCAGTTACCTCGTAACGCTCCGGCTTGTTCCGTTGTTTCCCTTCTTCCTAGTCAATCTGGTGTCGGGCTTGACCCGGGTCCGCCTCGGTACCTATGTGCTCGCGACAGCCCTGGGCATTGTGCCCGGCAGCTTTGTCTATGCCTACGCCGGGCGTCAGTTGGGCACGATCAATTCACTCAAGGAAATCGCCTCGCCCCACGTGATCCTGGCGTTCACCTTGTTGGGACTGCTCGCCCTGGTGCCGATGCTGTATCGACGATTCGCGGGTAAACCGGCTGACCCGGTGAATCGTACAGAGGCTCACCCATGAACGAGACTCGATGTCCCCTCATCAACCCGAAAGGATTCCGCTCATGAGCGCGCCTGAACAGCCCAGATCTTCTATCAGAATGATCCCTGATGATGAACACAATCAACGCTTGATCAACTACGTCCATCCGTCTCATTGGGTGAACCCGACCCCAACCGGTCGATACAACCTGGTGGTCATCGGTGGTGGAACGGCCGGACTCGTGACGGCGGC
>JACQHN010000468.1 GCA_016199015.1 Nitrospira defluvii | reverse complement strand
TGGATCGCGACGGTCAGGCCGGCCAACCGCAACCGGGCGATATGGAAGGGCGTTATGCGAAAAATCCGACCTTACCCGGTGGGCGCGATCTGATGATTACCATCGATAAGGTGTACTGATCCAGGCGGAATGCACAATGCTCAATGTTCAATTGGGATGAGAACAAATTGAACATTAAACATTGACCATTGAAAATTGACGGCTACGTCTCGGCCGGATCCGCGTCGAGTTCTAAATTCCAATACAGATAGTCCCGCCAGCTTTCCGGCGTGTTGCGGATCCCGATGGTAATCGTGACCGTGGGACTCCAACGAGGCTTCACGGGCTTCTTGATCAGACGCATCTTCGCTTCTTCGGGTGTCCGGCCGCTCTTCCGGTTGTTGCACCGCCAACAGGCCGTCACGATGTTTTCCCAGGTCTTCCGTCCTCCCTTCGCGATGGGCACGACGTGGTCGAACGTCAGTTCTTCGGTGCGGAACTTGTGTTTGCAGTATTGGCAGCAATAACCGTCCCGCGTAAAAATGTTGATGCGGGAAAACTTCACGGCCCGGTGACTGTCCTTCAGCTTGACGAGCTTCAGGAGCCGCATCACCGACGGGAGCTTGATCGAGATAGAGATGCCGTGGATTTGGCGGTCGTAGACTTCGAGGACTTCGACCTTCCCCTGCCAGAGCAAGGTAATGGCCTTCTGCCAATGTAGGACACGCAGCGGTTCATAGGTGGAGTTGAGCAACAAGGTCATTTCCATAGCAGCTCCGGCGGTCTCCTATGAGTGCACTATTTTAAGAATAGCAAAATGACGGCGACGTTGTACCCTTCCCTAAATGCATGTGCTCAATCTATGCCATATGCAACTAATGAAATCAAGCGCTTAGGCCATAACGTACAGAATGTTACCCAATCGTAAGCCGCACCAGAGCCTTCTGTAATTTGCAAAGGGACCGCATGGATTCACTGCCCGTCTATGTCACCGTGGCCCAAGTGGACGAGATCCCGCCGGGAACCTGCCGAACGGTGGAGGTTGAAGGCATCTTTCTCGCCCTCTGCAATGTGAATGGTACCTTTCGGGCGGTCGATAACACCTGTCCACACGCAGGCGGGCCGCTGGGTGAAGGCACTCTGGACGGGGAAGTGCTTGAATGCCCCTGGCATGGGTGGCGCTTCAATGTCCGCACCGGCGAGCGTCCCGAAAACCCGGAGATCTGTGTGGCCTGCCTAGAAGTGCGGGTGCAAGGCGCGAACGTGCAAGTGAAAATTCCACTTACATTGTAGGAGGCAGCGGAGGGGAATCTGCGGCGGGATTGCGCGGTCGTCCGCTTTCCGGTCCTTCCGGCATCAGGCCATCGGCCGGCAGCGAGGCGGCATTCACTCGCTTTGTGGCTAAATCGACGTGCCAAATGAAATCCCGTTCGAACCATTGCGTCGTCCCCTGCTCACGCATGTAGATGCGAACCTCGTACCGCTGCCCATCCTGCTTGATCACCTGCCATTCCCCCAACCGCAAGCCCAGCTTGCGGGCCTCCTGAATGCGGGCCCGTTCGTTGAAGGCCTGGAGAATAGTCGGATACCCGACCGCCCGATGGGTCTGCACCAAGGCCAGGGCCTGAGCCGCCTGCGGATCGGTCATCGGGTTGAGGGTCGGTGGTTTCATCCACCAGTACACCAAACCTCCTACCAGGAGAAGAAGAACAACCGCGTAATGGAGCGCTTTACTCATAGATTGTCACAACAGACTGCGGGTGGACGGTTGACGAATTTGTCATCATATGTGGCGTCCGATTTCACTGTCAATCACGGAACGGCACTGCGGCGGGCCACAACCGGAGACGTAGGGAAGTCGCTGTGCTTGACAATGCCGCGCAACGCTGTGGTACAAGTACCGGTCAACCGACGCCACATAATCGGAGCATCATGGTTCAATGAAGTTCTTCTTCTATGCGGACAATTTAAATCTGTCGCAACTCAAACGCCGCGCCCCCGAACACAAGTTTCTCTTTAACGCCTATCTCCCAGACCACAGTATTCAGTTCTGCCGCTGGTCGACGCAATGGCGATGCGGTCTGGCGAGTGTCGTTCCCTCCCCAGGGGAAAAAGTCTGGGGATCCGTCTTCGAGATCACCGACGAGGATCTCAAGATCCTGGATGAGTTCGAAGACGATGTCCCGCAAGGGGCCTACCGGCATCTGCCGGTCACCGTGATCACGGCAGAGGGCGACAAGATGCTGGTCACGACCCATGCGGCCAATCCCATCGGCAAATTCAAGCCGAAGGAACACTACATTGATTGGGTTATCAAGGGACTCAAGCAGTGGAAGTTGCCCGAGGAATGCAGCGAGCAATGGCAGGCCTACAAACCACACTGACCGACCGACACGTCGTCAATCACCCATATCGCCAATTAGAGGTCATCATGCCGAAACCCAAATATCATATTCTCGTCTGCACCAACGCCCGCCCGCCCGGCCACCCGAAACCATCCTGCGGCAACCAAGGGTCTGCGCAACTACTCATGACCTTCAACATGGGGTTGATGCAACGCGGCATCATGCCAGGTGAAGTCCTCGTCACCGGATCGTCGTGCCTCGGACCATGTGAACAGGGACCGACGGTCGTCGTCTATCCCGAAGGCACCTGGTATTCCAAAGTCACGGAAGCCGACGTCATCACCATCTTGGACGAACACATCAAGGGCGGCAAGCCCGCGCAGAAGCTGAACCCCGATTCCGTCTGGGGCTGACGCAACCTGAGGCGTGACCGATCACCGTGGGACACTCCACTCCACACGAACACAAAGCCCATGCACCCCGAAGCGTCGGCTGTATGGTCATTACTTGTAGTGACACCCGTACGCCCGACAACGATACCAGTGGCCAATTGATCATGCGGCTGCTGAAGGAACAGGGGCATCAGGTGCTGGCTTATCACCTGGTGAAAGATGAGCCTCTGCTGATCAAGGAACGGATCGGTGAAGCGCTGCGAACCGAGGGGATTCACACCATCATCGTCAACGGCGGAACAGGGATCTCTCGACGGGATTCGACGTTCGAAGCAGTGGACGCCATGCTCGAGAAACGACTGGATGGATTCGGCGAAATCTTTCGAGCGCTCACCTACCAGGAGATCGGATCACCGGCCATCATGACCCGCGCAACCGCCGGCATCGTCCATGGGCGGGTCCTGTTCTCCACGCCGGGCTCAGAAAATGCCGTGCGCCTAGCCATGGAAAAACTAATCCTTCCTGAACTCGGCCACCTCGTCAAAGAACTCACCAAGTAAGGACGCCTGCTCCAGGGCTCAGCTCACCACGACCACCCCACCACAGGTCGTGAGCGGCCTGCGACATAATCCCGTACGTCGTAGGGAGACTCACGGCCGAGCACGAAGGTGGCGACCATTTCCATACACCAATCGCACAGGATGCTCAAAATAGCTATCCAACAAGGCCGAAGGAAGTGAGGCGACTCAAGCGTACAGTCCGTACGTTGCAGAGAGACTCGCAACCTAGAACGAAGATGGGGACCATTTCCGGACACCAATCGCACAGGATGTTCAAAACGGTCCCTCTTCCCACCGGCCCAACCCCCAGCGCGCCGAGACGCGCTTTTCCTCGGGCAAGGCCGCAGGCGAAGCAAAACCGGAGGCGTACCCTCAGGGTACGTTGAGGATTTTGATGAGCCGAGAACGAAGCTGGAGGCCGTTTTCAACGGCCTATTAGTCCTGCCCGATTTTCGGTTCAGAGTACACCTGATTCGCGGCAATGTTCGATTGCGCGTACCGCTTATAAAACAACAGCAGATCGCGTACCGACACGACGCCGACAATCGAGCCCCCTTTGGTCACCGCGAGATGGCGCACGCCGAGATCCCCCATCATATCTTGGGCGTCATCAACAGTCTGGTTGCTCTCGATCGTGCAAAGGGGTGTCGTCATGATCTTCTCGACTGTGAGTTTCGAAACATCTTGGGTGGTGGCAAGCCCCTTCCGCACCAGGTCGGTATCGGTGACGATGCCGACGTGGTTCTTCCCCTTCTTGATAAGGAGTGAGCCGACTCGCAACTCCCGCATTTTTTTCGCCGCACCGCGAACGGAGGTCGTCGGGCCGATACTTTGAGGATGTTTGTTCATGATCTGCGCCACAGTCGCCATGTCACATGCCTTTCTGCCCATTGGGACAAAAGATTCGATAATAAAGCCGCATTACGGGATCGTCAGCACGATCTTACCAAAAAACGTCCTACCCAAAAGATACTCCTGCGCAGCCTTGGCGTCGGCCAGAGGAAAGGTCCGATCGATCATGGGTCGCAACTGTCCTTGTCCGATCAATTGAGCGGCCTTGAGCAATTCACTCTGTGACCCCATGTACGACCCTTTGATCGTGAGCTGGCGGGAATAGACATAGCGAAGATCGAGCTTTACCTCCGCGCCAGTCGTGGCCCCGCAGGTAATCAACCGACCACCCTTGGCCAGTGAATCGATACACTGCGCCCACACCTCCGGGCCGATATGCTCGATCACCACATCCACACCGCGGCGGTGAGTCAGCTCGCGCACCCGCTGGTTGACCTGCTCGCGGCTGTGGTTGATCACCTCGTCGGCGCCGAGGGCTTTGGCC
>JACQHN010000040.1 GCA_016199015.1 Nitrospira defluvii | reverse complement strand
TGAGCCTCTGAGCGATGCGAGAACGCCGCTGGCGGACTTTTTCCGCATCCTGCTAAAATAGAACTTTCGATTCATCAACCACTTCCACCCTCTGTTCACCCTACACGAGACACGGCCCGTTGCGAATTCATTTTTGGTTTCCCACTTCAGCGGCATCGACGTCGAGTCGCTGCCGACCCGGCAAACGACTGCACCAGCCATCGATCCTCGTTGCCATACGTTTCCTCCGGAGTCTGATCTTCAATCACCAACACCGTTTCATTTCACGCCCATACCGTTACCAATCACGATTCGTGGAAATAGTTTGAGCAGCCGCCGCACGCGTTCTTAACAAATCAACGACTTGGCCTTTACCAGAGAACCGGTTCGTAATGGCACAGGCATTGCTATGACCACCATCTATCCGGCGTGCCCCTTACAGCACGATGAGACCATCGTTCACCCGGCCAATCGCGTGCTGGGTACACATCAAGGAGGAGGAGGAGGACCAGATGAACCGAACCATCGCTTTCCATTCAGCAGTCGTGCTCCTCGGGGGTTGGAACCTACTGGGGCTCGCCCCCGCCCATGGATTCTCCAATGGCCTCGAGCCGGTTGTGTGGAACAGCAACCAGAAGTCACCCGCCTGGGCGGAGGAACTGCTCGGCCAAGTTGTGACGTATCAAACAATGGCCGAAAAAAAATTGATTCCAGGAAGTTTCCAGGCCTATGTCGATCAGACGAGCAAGATCCGCGAGCTGCACCGCGCTGGCAACCGGCGCGCCACTTACGACGGCGTCAATGAGCGTATGGTCATGCTGGAAGCACGGGTCGGTGGCATCGATGAGCACAGCGCAGATGCCTTGTGGGACTTTTGCTATCGAGTAACTCCCGATGAATTCCACGCGCGTGACCGGCACATCCGTGCGAAAGGCGCCGACACGGTGAAAGAGCACGAGGAGTTCATGCGCAACATGGAAGAGCGAGCAGGTATGAGTTTCTAATGGCCGTTCGTTTCATTGAACAGTGAATCTGTCATCAGGGCCGATGTTTCCCCCCCCTCGCCAGGTGGAGATTTCTCCTGCTCTGTCTCCTCTTCATGGAGACATCATGGATCATGCTCGCGCCCAATCCACTCCAAGCCGAGGCCGGGCATGTCGGTTATGGACCGGTCTCCCCGGTATTCTTTTCGTCATCTGACATGGGTGTGATCGAGACTGACAAGGTCGCGACGTTGCCGGCATGGTCGGCCTTTGACCTCCTGAATTTCTGGATGCGCGCCGACCTCCGAGTGCGGCCGGAATGGCGAAACGGTGTCTGCTTCGGCAACGGCGCTCCGATCAGCGGCGCCTGCAACAGCCTCAACGTCTCCGGATCCGGATCCGGAACAACGGCAAACAGCGGCCCCGGCGCCAGCGACTTCTACATCCAACAGTGGGCACGATTGGGCCTGGGATACGATCCTTCCCCCAATCTCAACTTTTACTTAGAGTTGCGAGACTCGGCAACCTGGGGTGGAAACGGCAGTCCCACGGGAGGCACTTCGGATGGCGATGCGCTCAACCATCAATGTGCGACACAACGATCAGGACAATGTCGGCTGGGCATTCGCGCGAGTTATGCCTTGCTCCGCAACCTCGCCGGCATTGAAGGCCTGAGCATACAAATCGGCCGGCAATATGTTGTCTTCGGCAATCAACGCCTGTTCGGACATTTCGATTGGGCCAACACGGGCTACTCGCATGACGGGGTCATGCTGAGTTACGCCGGGACCGATTTTGACATGAAGCTCGGCTGGTTTCGAAATTCTGAAACGGACCTGGGACAAGGGCAGCCCGGAGGCAGCCTTACACCGAACCTGTTGACCTGTAGCCCGGACGGGTTGTCCGCACCCTGCAATCCGGCGCAATCGCAGCATGCAACCGACGCCGGCAGCGACGTCGATATGGTGGTGATGTACAACCAGATCCGCAGTGTTCCACGGATGATTCTGGAACCCTATTACGTGCTCTATTCCAACCGGCTGCCGGAACGGGCCAACCCCGGTCTCTACACACCCAAGTCGGCCTCCCAGTTGCGGCACATGGTCGGGCTTCGCGTAGAACTCCGAGACGGCAATTGGGACTTTGTGCAGGAAACGGCCTACCAATTCGGCCGCACCGCGGACGGGTTCGGGTTCGACAATCAACGCAACCTCACCATCAACGCCTGGGCCTCCGGAACCTGGCTCGGCCACACCTGGTACACCCATCGCTGGAGACCGAGGCTCGCCATCGGATTCGACTACGCTTCGGGAGACGGCGATAGCAATTGTGTCACGCCGAGCGGGAGTCTTGCCCGCAGTTGCAGCGGCAATGCCAATACGTTTGAGAACTTCTTCCCGACCAATTTTCTCCACGTCGGGTACATGTTGAACGGAGCCTGGCGCAACAGCGTGCAACCGCAGGTGAATCTGCAGGCTCGCCCGACCGCGCGCGATCACGTCGAAATCTGGGCTCTGCGCAAGTACTTGGCAAGTGCCCGTGACAACTGGTACCTGCGGCTCACAGGGCCCGCTGATTTTTTCTCGATCCGACAACACGATCACCCACATCGGCGACGAACTCGATATCGCATGAAGCCATATGTTCGTTGACGGTAAAGTTTCCCTGGCGGTCATC
This sequence comes from Nitrospira defluvii, assembly GCA_016199015.1. GTDB lineage: Bacteria > Nitrospirota > Nitrospiria > Nitrospirales > Nitrospiraceae > Nitrospira_A > Nitrospira_A defluvii_B. Next base: position 3,444 of record JACQHN010000040.1, on the reverse strand, counting down.
TATGGCCACTTTTTCTCCGGTCCTTATATCCGGCACTAACTTGGCACTTCCGCCGACCAGGACTGGGGCATCGTACAAGTCTGGACGAATTTTTAACCCGCCATGCAGCGCGCCACCCTGAATTTTGAGACACTCCTCGAAGTCACGAATGCCCTGAACTCGCAGCGCGACATCGAGAGCCTGTGGCGTGTCATCGCCGATCAAATCCAAAAGGTGATCCCCTGGGATCGCGCCGGCATCACCCTGTACGAACCCAGCATCGATTCCTTTCGGTTTTATGCCGTCATCACCAACATGGCGACACCGGCCCTCGCGCACGACAGCGTCATTCCTCGCGAAGGCAGCGCGGTCGGATGGGTCTATGACAACAGGCGCCTGCACGTCCGGGGGATCTCCAGAAAGAGCAAGTATTTTTAGAAAACCGCTATTATGCCCAAGAAGGCTTGGGCCGGATGATCAACCTTCCGCTGCTCGTCCGAGAACATTGTCTCGGCACATTGAATATCGGCAGCGTGCAATCAGGCGCCCCGGATCCGGATGATTGCAAGTTCCTCCAGCAAGTCGCAACTCAGATCGCCTACACCATTGACCATGTGCTGGCCTACCAGCAGATCAAGCAACTCAGCGAACAACTGCGCCGGGAGAATGAGTACCTCGCAGAAGAGGTCAAAGCCAGCCGCAACCTGCGCTTGGTGGTCGGCACATCGCCCTCCTTCACCAAGGTGCTGGATCTTGTCAAAGCCGTCGCTCCCCGACAGATACGACTGTCCTCCTTCTCGCAGAAACCGGGACCGGCAAAGAAGTGCTGGCTCAGGCCCTTCACGACTTGAGCGCACGCAGCCGCAAGCCGTTTATTCGCGTCAACTGCGCGGCGCTTCCCTCTGAGCTCATCAAGAATGAATTATTCGGTCATGAACGAGGCGCATTTACCGGAGCGCAGCTACGCCTGGCTGGGCACTTTGAATTGGCGCACACCGGCACCTTATTCCTGGACGAGATCGGCGAAATGCCACTCGAGACCCAGGCCAAGCTGCTGCGTGTCCTCCAGGACGGCATGGTGGATAGAATCGGCGGAACTCAGCCGGTTTCAGTGGACGTTCGCCTGATCGCCGCCACCAATGCCGACCTGTCGGCCGCAATTCAGCAGGGAACCTTTCGAACGGACCTGTACTACCGCCTCCATATCTTTCCCATCACCCTACCCGCGCTTCGGGAACGGCGCGAGGACATTCATCTACTCGCGCAGCATTTTCTCGCTCAGATCGGGACTAAACTTAAGCGGCCGCACCTCGCTTTCGATCCTCAATCCATGGCACGACTGCTCACCTATAACTGGCCCGGCAACGTGCGTGAATTTCACAATGTGATCGAACGGGCCGTCATTCTATCCGGCGCATCCCGCGTCACGGTGGATGAGATGCTACTCCCGCCCGTGCAGGCGGGTCCTAGCCTGTCGAGGAAACAGCCTGAAAACCTTGGTGAAGTGGAACGTAACCACATCATGGACGTACTGGGACGGACAAAATGGCGAATCTATGGCGATCAGGGGGCGGCCCATCTGCTTGGACTCAATCCCAAAACCTTACGCAGCCGCCTGAGAAAACTTGGCATTCGACGACCCTCCAGCAGGTCGCCTGAACCCAGTCCCCCCCCCTAACTCTGCGGGAATGCAGGATCGGCCGCTCCCATGGTCTACCGCTCTCCCACCTGCGGCAACAGCTTAATCTGTAACGCAGTCTCCCATTGATCGCTCAATCTGATGCACAGTCGGCTCATTGACCAGACTATCGAAAGCATGATAAATTGATACACCGTACGAGCTACGAGTAACACCCTACGCTTCGCGTTTCTGCGGTATTGCTGCGCGATCGTTCCCCTAATTTACGTTCCTCCTACGGCCCATTCCCTTCCTCACCGGACAAGGAAATGGGCAACGCATGGGGCGGGATTTTGTATATGCCCCACTGCACCCAGTTTGATGGCCTGGACATCGCCATCCTGTTGTTCGCCGAAAGGAGTGTACGATGAAAATTACGTCCGTCTGGCGGGGCAATAAACCTGCACACAAGAAAAAGCGAACCGTCCCGAAGCTGAGAATTCGCTGGACACAACTCGGACTCGTCGACCCCTCTCTAGAATCCCAGGAGACTCCGATGGATCAGATCCGTCGCGAGGTGACGGCTTTGGCCAGTTCTGGGTTTGGGGCAGAGACTCGAGCCCGGTCAGAACAAACCCAGGCGCGCCCTGCGCGTGCCCATGCGCGCACCAGCACGCCCCGTACCGCCCGTCGGCCATCCGGCACATAACGAGGCAGGTCTATTCGATCACCACTAAGGGAACACGAATAGAAGGAGGGAACCATCGCACGAGCAGGCAAGACCACCATCGCGAAACGCGATCGAGAGAAAGCCAAGCAAGTCAAACAGCGGGAGAAGGAAGCCCGACGTGTACAACGCAAGGCCGACAAGCCCATACGGCCCACGACATCGGAGGGAGATGATCCTGATCTGGAAGGGTTGCAATGGGGACCCCAGGAACCCCTGTATTAAACAGGGGCTCCGGGGCCGACCCTTGCCTGACTGATCTGGCCGGACTAGGCTGTTTTTACGAAGCGGTCTTCCCCAAACACACCACGCAGTTGCTTGTTGACCAGTGAGCGGTATTCGCCCTTTTCCTTTGCCATTTTCACCAACCCCTCGGCATCCGTCACAATCAAGAGATCCTCTTCCGCAATGAGCACCCGGTCTCCCTTGCCGACGTTGATCCGATACTGTGTCCGCCCATCGGGATTCCTGCTCGGGCCCGTGACAATTTCGGTCAGTCCGTCGATATGCCCCTTTTGCCCATCCAAACGATGTTGCACCATCGTCCCGTCAGGAATTCTGAGCCACTGACTCACTGCCCGGGGCGCGTCCTGTTTCTGATCACTCACCATCATTCCTCCCTTGCAACGTATGATCGTATGAATTAAGAGACCGGTCCAAGATCACTTCCATGCTTGATTTCCCCGTTCGGCTCTCGCACGCCACCATCGGTGGTCTGCCTCCACCCCTGGGATGATCCTCCTCGTCTGCGGCGACGCTCCGGTTCGCTGCGTGGCGCATGCCCCTCAGATCGTGCCGTGGTACCGGTTGAGGCCAGACTCCCATCCGCACGCGGCACGGCCTGACCAAGCAAGCGCTCGATCGCGCGCAATTGCTCGTGGTCTTCGGCGGTGACAAAGGTCGTCGCGCGGCCGGTCGCTCTCATTCGAGCCGTCCTCCCGATACGGTGGACATAGTCCTCTGGACAATTGGGCACATCATAGTTGATCACGTGGGCGATATTCGCCACATCGATCCCCCGGGCGGCGATGTCGGTTGCCACCAACACCCGAAAAGTCCCCCGTCGAAATCCTTCCAGGGCTGCGCGGCGCTGCGGCAGCGTACGCCCACCGTGCAGTAC
>JACQHN010000480.1 GCA_016199015.1 Nitrospira defluvii | reverse complement strand
GGAAACCCTGTTGCGGGCGCGACCGGGATGGACATTCCAAATGCCACGACTATCTTGGCCCTGAAGTATCGGGATGGCGTGCTGGTCGCCGGTGATCGCCGGGCCACGGCGGGTAACATGGTGATGTACGACCGAACCGATAAAGTTTTGGAGATCGATCGTCACAGTGTCATGGCCATCGCAGGGGTGCCGGCAACCGCCTATGAGATGGTGCGCGTGCTGGAGCACTCCTTCAAATATTATCGCCGTACGCAACTGCAAGAGCTGAGTTTTGAGGGGAAGCTTCGTGCCGTCTCCAAGCTGCTCAAGGAGAATGTGCCGGCGGCGCTGGCCGGGACGGGTGCCGTGGTGCCCGTTTTTGCCGGGTACGACCATGAACAGGGCGCGGCGAAGATTTACTTCTACGATATTCTGGGCGCTGAGTTCGAGGCGGTGGAGTATGCCGTATCCGGTTCCGGCTCGCCGACGATTCGCGGCATTCTCCATTATGTGAATACCTGGGGGCCGCAACCCTTGGCGACGCTTCCCGAAGAGGAGGCGACAATCCAGGCGCTCCGGCTGCTCACGAGTGCGGCGGAATTCGATTCGGCGACCGGCGGTGTGAATCGGGAACTGAATCTGTATCCGGTCATCAAGCTCATTACGGCAGCGGGTGTGCAGACTATCGCAGGTGATAATTTGAAACGATTGTATGAGGCGGAAGTGGTTCGCGGGGTCTAGTGTTCCGTCTCTCGCAGAACTGAAGGCGAGGTTATTGACCACATGCTGAAGGTGACACGTTATGTATGAGGAACCATATCGGTGGGTCGAGGCGGTCGGCAATCGACGGCAATACCTCGATGAACAATTTACGAAAGGCGCGCCGGTCGTCGCGTTGGCCTATGTCGACGGCATTCTGCTGCTCACCGTCAGTCGCGGCACTCCCAAGCTCTACGAGATCTACGATCGCATCGCTCTCGGCGGGATGGGGCACCCGGCTGATCTGGAGAAGTTACGCTTTTCCCTACTCGAGATGGCGCATGTCGAGGGATTCAATCGGTCGCCGTCCGATGTCACGGGTGCGCGGTTGATGAAGTATGGGTTGGCTCCGACCATCAAGCAGGCGTTCGAAGAGATTTACAAAGCCCCGTTCATCGCCAAAGTCTTGCTGGCGGAATTGGGCGTGAAGCCCGAGCGAGACATGTTCCTGACGATCAACTATGACGGAACCTTTGAGGAAAGCCGTCGTTGGGCGGCATTGGGAGCAACGTCCGCAGTTCAAGCTCGGATGGGCCGCTATCTCGAATCTCAACCGGGATTTTCGCAGGCCCCGTTGACACAGGCTGTTGAAATCGCCCTCTGCGCCTGGGCGGTGGGGTCCTTGGCTCAAATTTCTCGGGAGGCAACCGAGGGTGAGTCTTCTTCCGTGCCTACTTCAGCGGAAAAGTCCGACGAGGCAGCTGCGATCATGCCGGACAAAGCCGTTTTGCTAGGGCATGTGCGGCAGACCGTCGCAGAGAAGTCTTTGGAATGTGTTTTGCTGGAACGCAATGGGCCAGGGTCATCGAAGTATCGCGCCCTCCGTCCTGACGAGCTCGGTGCCCTCCTCCCTCCGGCTGTGAATAATCTCAGCGCGACTTAAACATGCTCAATCGTATTTTCGGCCTCGAAACCGAATATGGCCTATTGGTGAATCAGGATCGTCCTGATCATTCGCCCTCGTGGGTTGCGCAGCGTATTCGCGACCAGATCTTTCATGTCGATCGGCGCGGGTTACTGGATTGTCATCATCGAGGACACGATGAGCCGCCCGGCAACGGGGGGTTCTTGACCAATGCCGGGCGCATCTATATCGACATGGGACACTTGGAATACGCGTCACCCGAATGTACGACCCTGGCGGACCTGGTCGCATCAGACCGCGCCGGAGACCGGATCATTCAGAATGCGGTGGCCGCGTTAGGCCTGGAAGAGACCGTCTCGATCATCAAGAATAATGTCGATCACGAAACCGATGCGACGTTCGGCTCGCACGAGAACTATCTGGTCACTCGACAATTCCCCTTCTCCCGACGAGGGCTCGGCCCGCTGGTCACGTTCTTGGTGACGCGGCAGGTGTTTACGGGGTCCGGACGCATCGGCTGTGCGCGCGATCCTAACGAATGGGTGCAGGTCGGAGGACTCATCCTGCACCGTCCTGGACTGCGGGATGCCGAGGATCGGACGATTGTGCCGTTTCAGATCTCTCAGCGGGCGGATTATATCGTCAACGACTTTTTCGAATGGGTGCAGCACAACCGGGCGATCGTCAATACGCGGGATGAACCGTTGGCCGATCCCAATCAGTATCGCCGGATCCACCTGCTGTGCGGGGATTCCAATATGGCTGAGTACGCCACGGCGCTGAAGATGGGGACCACGGGCCTGATCCTGCAACTCATTGAAGCTGGGCAGGCGCCGCGCGGTGTGGGGATCAATGAGCCAGTGGAGGCGCTACAGGATATTTCACGCGATCCGGACCGCCAGTGGATCGTGCGATTGGAGTCGGGGCAGTCCATCTCCGCCGTCGATGTTCAAGAGCAGTTTCTCGCTGCGGCGCAGCGTCATTGCAAGGGCCAGGACGAGGAGACCGATTGGGTGCTGGAGCAATGGGAAGCCGTATTGACCGACCTGCGGGGTGATTATGTCAAGCTGGTCGGTCGAATTGATTGGGCTTCGAAATTGTGGCTCTTGGAGACCTACCGTGAGGCGGAGCAGGTCGGTTGGGACGATCCCATGCTAAAGAGTCTCGATCTGGAATACCACAATCTGCATCCGGAGCGAGGGTTGTGTTACGGCCTGGAAGATGAGGGACGCGGTCCCCGGCTGACCACCGATAAGGTGGTCCACTTGGCGCAGGACAATCCGCCACGCAACACGCGAGCGTTTGGCCGGGGTGAGTTGGTACGTCACCTGCTGACCAGTGGCACCCCGGAGTACGCGGGCGATGACGCTGTGGATTCCGACGACCGGCTGGCCTGCGATTACATTATCAATTGGTCGAATTTCAAATTGCGGGGAACGTCGCCGTTCTTTATGGCGGACCCGTTCAAAACCTACGTGCAGGAAGTCCGCGACCACATCGCCGGCCGCTAGGCGCTCACCTACCGTTTCATTCCGATCCGCTCCAGTGCGCCCTTCGACACATCGAACGCAAAGCGCAGTTGCACCGCGAAGTATTTCTGAACGAGGCCGGACTGGTCCAACGGGCGGTCTTCTTCTCGATAGAATGCCAATTCCATATCGTTCCACCGGACAGCAATGCCGACGATCCAGTCGAGCTCCGAGGGATTGAGCCTATTGCTGGCCTCACGATCGGTAAAGAAATTCATGTCCCCGTAAAGCACCACCCTGTTCTTGTACACATCCAGGTCGGCATGGGCTACGTAACGGAACAGCGCGCGGCCGGTATTGTTCGGGCGCGCAAAGTATTGGCTGTTGTGAAACAGCCAGCCTGCACCGGCATAGGCGGTGAGATTTTGGTTGGGGAAGGTGCGCCGCCACCAATTGGAGTCCTGGACCGCTTGAAAGCGGGCCGTCACCAGCGCATCGGCATAGACTTGTTTGATACCGCTGCGGTCGAGCGGGGCATCACGCTCGTACTGCAGGCGCCAATTGAACCGGTCGAGGACGCCGGTGAACGCAAAGGTGCCGTCCCATTCCGACAGCTTGATCCACCCGTTAGTACGGTCCGAGAAAAAGTTCTGATCGGTGTAAAACGTGAGGTACTGCTTATAGAGGTCCGTTTCCAAGTGCAGCATGTGGCGCATGCCGACCAGGCCTGAATTGTCCGGCCTGGCAGCGAAGGACGGATTCTTCACAAAGGTGCCGGTGAGTAGGTAGCCGCCGAACAACGTTTCTTCTTCTTCACGGGCTTCGTGGTCCGGCTCATCCATCGAGGGGAGCGGCCGCCCGTACTTTTCCAGTGCAAGTGCCTGTTCCGGCCAAAGCGTCAGGGCAGACAGGCAACCGATCAGCAGAACCAGCCCGAGTAGGCCTTGCCTGCGGTGCAAATCGAGCATCATTCCGGACAGCTGGCGAAGATCTCTTCGCAATCGTTCGAAGCATTGACTGAACTCGGCACGAAACGATAGCGGACATGGTCGACTCGATTGCCTTGAAGGACGACGGTCGCCCAACAGCCGTGATGCACCGTGGGTCGGCTGCCCTTCGAGGACACCATGGACTCTTCGAGCAGGGGCGCCTCCCGGTAGTAACGGAGCAGGGTGAACTCTCCATCCTGTCGCTCCTGCAGCGGGGTGCCGGCGCAGGCCAGCAGCTGTTCCTTACTCTTGCCACGCAATGTTTGCTGGTGGGGATATTCCTCTGTAATAGGCGGTGCACTTTGACAGGCCAGCACCAGACCGGCGGTGATGACGGTAAGGATGCTCTGGGCGGCGCGAGAGCGAAATTGCTGCATGCTGAAGTACCTGCTGAGGATCGGCACAGTGGGTAGCATAACCAGCATGGTCAAAGCAATCGAGGTGCTTCGACTGGTGGACGCGATGATGGTGCGTCTCCGGCTGTGGATCTCCAACATCTCCATGTTCGGTCTGTCGAACTGGTAGCCATGGAGCTACCGTGGTCGCCTGCGCTGTCGTCAGAATCGTGACGATCGTCATTGTTATGACTCGTGGCAATCTCGCCAGAGCTTTGACCATCCTGGCAGTAGAGAAGTACTGGCTTGTAAATTCAGCTAAGGTCTTTCTTATACGTACCGACTATTTGTTTTCATTGTGATGAGTTGGCAAATATGTTCAATTCCCTAGAATAAGCTGCGAATACGAGAGCCGGTCATCAGTTAGCTTTGGGCAATATCTGAGGCCGTGCGTGTCGTTTATCCTGCGCCTGTCGCAGCAATCACTATCATCCAGTCCCATGCGGACCCCTTCGTGCGCTTACAAGACAGCCTCCTCGCCGGACGCGCCCTGCTGGAGGCCATCCCCCAGTTGAAACCGGACATTGTGATTCTCGATATTTCGATGCCGGTTTTGAACGGGATCGACGTGGCCCGTTTATTGAAAGTCAAGTGCCCCCAGGTGAAAGTCGTGTTTATCACGATGCACGCCGATCCGGCTTATGTGCGGGGGCATTTGAGGCGGGTGCTTCCGCCTACCTGCTCAAGCGGTGCGTGGGCGAAGAATTGGGACAGGCCATGCGCGCCATGCGAAGCGGCAATTCCTATATCACCCCTCTGGTCACCAAGGACGTGGTTGAAAGCATGTTGCGCGGGCTCGATGGCGGGGCACCGTCGGGGCCAGAGCTCACGACCCGTCAGCGCGAGGTGCTTCAGCTCCTGGCGGAAGGCCATACGGTGAAAGATATTGCCGGCACGCTCAAGGTTTCCCCGCGCACGGTCGAGTTTCACAAGGGGCAAATCATGGAACAACTCAACCTGCACACCACCGTCGAATTAGTCACATACGCGCTAGCGCAGGGGTTGACCGGCTAATCGTAACGACTCTTCTAGACCGGCTGGTCTTCTCGATCCCCAATCGCTCTTTTATACCAGTCTATTGTCAGGTATGTTTTGAGCTATATGCCTAGTACTATTACGCGTGTGGTTTTCCCTTCACCTGCATACGATACATTCTTGCGCGTATGGTTTTCCCTACATCTGCCTATGATATCGCCTCATTTTCTAAGCAGTGGTTCCTGGGCTCGAAGAATGAGCCAACGACGGTGATGCCCAACCGTGGTTCACCACGTAAAAACAACAGCCCTCAATTCTGTGGGAGGAATTTATGCCAAATGATAGTGCTGCCAGCAGGGGGAATACGTCTTTGGCCGGTGTTTTTGAGAGGGGCAACCAGCCATCTCTACTATTATCTGATCGAAGGAGAACCGCCGAGGCCTGGTCCCTGACCATCGCGGAACGACGGGCTTCGCCTCGCCTTGAGGTTCACCTTTCGACGGTTTTGCACTGTGGAGATCGTAACTGGAGGGGGGAGACTGGGAGTATCGGCTTGGGCGGGGTGGCATTGGCTTTCGCCGGAGATGTTCCCGCCATGCTGAATCAGCACGTCAGGTTGAGCCTCGGCCCGGACGCCGACGGCCTCAATAGTCTTGGAATTGTATGCGGTATTCGTGCTTCCGAAGATGTGCTCCCGATAGACAGGGGACGATCCGGGGCCATACTGGCCGTCCAGTTTGTGCGTCTCAGCGCCGGTGATGAGCGGGTGGTGGCCTCCCTGTTTGCTGATGGGGGAGTCCGGTCAAGAGAGGTGTGTGTCGCTGCCGCATTGGTCGTACAAGAGAGCGAGGAGGTGCTCATCGATGCCGGCCCCCGGCCGCCGGTCGCCACTTTCCAGTCGCAAGGCTGTGTTGTTCGGGGGAGCGAGGAGCCACGCCAGGAGCGGCGGCGTCATCGAAGGGTGGCTGTCGGATTCACCACCGATGTCCGACTCCGGGGTGGTGCCGATGATCGAATCTTGCCCGGTGCGCTGACGAAGGATTTGACGTCGAACGGAGCCCCTGTCTCTGTGCCGGCTGAAAAAGATCTAGTGGGCTCTGAATTATTGCTGCAAGGGACGAGGTCTGCCGACGACGCTCAGGGTTCGACTGCCGCCTCGGTATCTGCCGCGGCTTGCTCTGTTGTGGCCGAAGTAATGTGGACGAGTCCTGAACGGGCCGAGGCCATTCCAGCTTTGGCAGAGATCGGCGGACAGGCTGTCTTGGCCGGTGGGCGCTTTCTTCCGGGAGCGGAAGAGACAGAGGCCGTGATTGAGCAGCTCCTTGGGCAGCCGCAGGAAGGGACTGTCGAGGGCGGATCGGAAGACCCATCGGTGACCAGTGAGTTTTCGGAATGCTTTCGACCGTCCGGGTTCCGTATCGTGCTCTGTCACGATCGACCGCGAACAGAGGTGGCGGACGATGCGCCGATTGTGGTGTTGGCTCCTGGGTATGGGGAGAGCAAGCGGGACTATGTGCCGCTGGCCTACTACCTCGCGGGCAACGGGTTTCATGTGGTGCGATACGATAATGTGAACCACGTCGGGGAAAGCGACGGCGTCGTGACGCAGTTTCGATTGCAGGATATGGAACGTGACCTGGAGACCGTGCTGCACCACGTCGCTGCTCAATGGCCTGGTCGATCCATCGGTCTCGTGGCCACCAGCTTGGCCGGTCGCGTCGCCCTGAAGGTGACGGGTGGGGCGCCTCACGTGAGGCTGCTGGTGTTGATCAATGGGATTATGGATGTCCGGCACACCCTGCAGGCCGTGCATCAAGAAGATCTCATCGGCGAGCACTTGGCGGGCGTGCGTAAAGGCGTGGTGAACATTCTCGGCCTGACGATCG
>JACQHN010000454.1 GCA_016199015.1 Nitrospira defluvii | reverse complement strand
TTGATCTCATCGCCTCCGCCACGCCGGAGCAATACGAGCAGGCCATCGTCACACTACTGACATCCGACGACATCGACGCCCTCATCATTCTCTACATTGCTGTCACGGCCACGGATGTCGATCCCATCGCGGAAGGAATCAGAAAAGGCATCGTCGCGGCGCGAGCAACCGGACAGACCAGAAAACCGGTCTACATCGGCTGGATGGTGGAAACGGATCGCGAGCGGAGATTTTCGCTCCCGAACGAAACCATCCCCACCTTCGGCTTGCCTGAACTACCGGCGCGGGTCTTGGGAAAAATCGCCGGGTATGTGCAGTGGCGCGACCGTCCCGCCGGTATGGTTCCCGACTTCGATGATCTCGACCTCTCGACCGTCAGAACGAGCTGTCGCGAAGCCCTCGCCAAACGGGGAGATGGCTGGCTGACGGCCACCGAAACACGCGCCGTCCTGAGCGCGATGTCGACCCCGCTGCCGCCGGGCGGTGTGGCGACGACCGCCGAGGAAGCCGCCATGATCGCCGCGCGGATCGGATTTCCGGTGGCCGTCAAGCTGGCCTCCCATACGCTCGTCCATAAGACCGACATCGGCGGCGTGCAGTTGAATCTGGCCACCGAAGCCGAGGTGCGCGCGGCCTATGACAAGATCGCGGCGCGGCTGGCTCAAGACAGGAACCTTGAGGCGATGGAGGGGGTGCTGGTCCAACCGATGGTGACCGGCGGCGTCGAAGTCATGGCCGGCATGGTGCAGGATCCGTCCTTCGGCCCCTTGATCGGCTTCGGGCTCGGCGGAATTCACGTCGAGATTCTTGGAGACGTGCGCTTCCGCATTACACCGCTCACGGAATTGGATGCCGCCGATTTGATTCGCGGCATCAAGGGCTACCGCCTCCTGCAGGGCTATCGCGGTCATCCGCCGGGGGACGTCGACGCGATCCAAGAACTATTGCTCAGGCTGTCACGGCTCGTCGAAGCAGTGCCTGAAATCGTGGAACTGGACCTCAACCCCATCTTTGCCCTACCGCCCGGCCAAGGCTACCGCATCGTGGACGCACGGATACGGGTCAGAAAACCCTTTGTGCGGGAGGAGTAACCTCGATGAAAAGATTGGTCAAGCGTCTGCTGAAGGGGTTAAAACATTGGCTCACAGAAGAACCAATCAAACCGGAACAACCAATTCCATTCGATAACTCGTTCGAATGGCTCGGACAAACCTTCCGTCACCTTCTGAGCGATCCCGTCGGGGGCCGTTACCGTTCCTATGCGTGGGGAGTACTGCAGGGTGCCTCGCTGGCCAAAGTGCTCGGCTATCCCCGTGTGTCGGTGTTCGAATTCGGTGTGGCTGGTGGGTCCGGGCTGGTCAGCCTGGAACGGGTCGCCGAGCTCGTCGAGCAGAAGACCGGTGTCGGCATCGATGTCTACGGTTTCGATACGGGCGTGGGACTTCCACCACCCAAAGACCACCGAGACCTCCCCTATATGTGGGAGAAGGGAGATTTCTCGATGGACGAAGCCGCGTTACGCGCCCGAGTGAAGCGGGCCCAGCTGAAGTTAGGCCTGATCGAGCATACCGTCCCTGAATTTCTCCGGACGTCCTTCGCACCGGTGGCATTCGTCTCCATCGATGTCGATTTGTATAGCGCCACGAAACAGGCTCTCACACTCCTCGATGCAGATCCCGCCAAGCTGCTGCCGCGCGTGTTCTGTTACTTCGACGATATCATGGGGTATGGCTACAACGACTTCACCGGTGAGCAGTTGGCCATTCACGAGTTCAACGCCGAGCACCGGATGCGGAAACTGTCGCCTATTTATGGACTGAAGTGGTTCGTGCCGCAGGAGTTCTTCAACGATCGTTGGATCGAGATGTTGCAGATCGTCCATCTCTTCGACCATCCGGCATATAGCCAGCTGGACCATGTGCACCGTCGCCCATGCCTCGACGTCGGCGGAAACTGGCGCTGGCAGGATTAGACTGCCGACTTCCCATAGAAGCACCGACAGCTATTGTCAGCTATCCGCTGGCAGACGTCGGCGCGATCGCAGAGCTGTTGCTCCGACTCTCACGGCTGGTCGAAGAGGTGCCTGAGATTGTTGATCTGGATCTGAATCCCATCTTCGCCCTGCCCCCAGGACAAGGCTGCAGAATCGTGGACGCCAGAATCCGGGTGGCCCAGACTGCACCGAGACCAGGGGATTAGGAAACTGCTTCCATTAGTCATAGGCTGTCCAATGAACAGGCCGAACACTCGCGCTCAGCGGCGGGTGCCCAGCGCATGCCACGCGGCCATCCACTGCATCTGGCTGTTCTATGCTCCCAAGATCTCCTCCCAAGTCACTGCGGATGCGGAGACACCTGCCACCTCGTGCCAATACACCAGGAGCTTATTGCGGAAAGCGAGGAACTCGGCATTCTGGCCCGCAAGCAACTTCAACTTACCAAGCCATTCTGGACGACGCCCGCCGTAGATCAGGAGCATCCCATACTCGTAGGCGCCTTGCCCAAGACAGGAGATGAGCGTCTCGATGTCCTTCTCGATGCCGCGACTCTTCGCGGTACCAGGCTTCACTTCGACGGCAAGAAGATTTCTCTCCATATTTCCGGCGGAGTGCACCAGAAAGTCCGGCTTCCCGCGGTTTAGCGGTTTAATGGAGGATTCCGAATGATGGGGTGCCCGCTCTTGTCCACTTCTCCTGCCAAGGAGTAGTGAAAATCGGCCGGCAGGGCCACTCGAAGGCGGTGATACAACTCGTAGCAGTAGACTCGCTCGGGTATATCGGCGTCTCCTTTCCGGCCACCGGGAGTTGGAAGTAGTCATGGGGCATCTCACAAGTTGCTCGTTTGAGCGCCTTCACAAACACGGCGAGATCCCGGCCAGGCATCGCATCCTCAGTTCCGTATAATTATTAGGGCTGCTGCGACCTACCCACACAGCGTGACACGGTAGCCTAAGCACGTAACTGGCAGACAAGGCCACCTGCAAATCCAACACGCACTTGATCCACGCGACTGTTCATCCAGTGCTCGACTCGGTTCTGGACCTGGAGGTGTTTGGTCTCAGAGCAATCAATTCCGGCTCTTCCACATAGCGGGTTCTCGGTGCAGGTGCAGAACCGCCAGGACTGCGATGTCCTGCGACTCTCCGATGAAATACACACCGAAGGGGAAGTGGCGGATGAGGGCACGGCGAACCTCGCCTTCCAGTCGCGGGAATTGCCGTGGATTGCTTTCGATGCGCCGGAACACCAGATCGAGCTCGTCGAGAAATCGCACACCCAAGCTGGATCGCTGGTCTTCGTACCACACAGCCGCTGCTTGGATGTCGAGGTCAGACTGCGGTTGGACGACGAGCCGCCGGGCCATCCGTCGGATCAACGATCCCGCAATTTGCGTTCGATATCCGTCCGGACGTCCGTCCAGGATCGACCGACTGCGGGATTTGCCCGATACGCCTCCAGGCGTTCTCGAATGATCTGCCGGTGCCACTCAGGTACTGGGACTTGCTCCGAATTCGCTGCGATTCGGTCCCAGAGAGACTGCACGAAGTCGATTCGTTCATCAACCGAGAGGTCGTCGAATCCAGGAGGAGGAGTGGGGACTATCTTGGACATGAAGAAAACTCCTGTAACTGAAGTATAGCGTAAGCCAAGAAGCAGGAAAAGTAGCTACGCTAACGATGGCTTGCATCGAATTTATTGGCTCAGCCTACTTTGGTTTCACGGAATGCCGGTTCTTGGGAAACATACAGCCTTGCTCCTCGATGTGAGGGACGATATACACACTTCATGACTGTCATGACAAACACCTTCCGGCTCGGCGCCTAACATCACGCCGCGAGCTCTACACGAACGGTCCGCTCAAGCCGCGCCTCAAGAGTGATGAGCATCTCCAGACTAAACTTTTCCTATTTGCCACGCACAAGATCGGACACGCGTGATTGCGCAATACCCAAACGCTTGGCCGCCTCGGATTGAGTGAGCTTCTGCTTCTCGATGTACAGGCGAAGATCGCTCATCATGTTGGCGCGTATCTGAAGGACGGTAGCCTCGGCCGGATCAAAGCCAAGATCAATAAAGACATTGCCGCTGGATTTGGGCCGCTCGTTCATGGGCGATCAGTCTGAAATGGAGGGCAGTCAGACTTTCCACCGCTTGCAGCATAACGTGAGTTGGAATACTCCTGACCGGGCATTACGCCGCGCGCCGCTTGGTCGTGCGTCCGCTTGAACGAGAGCTTGATCCACGGAGCCGGCCACGGGGTGCTGCGGCGTGCAACTTCAGTCCCAGCGCTCTTACCACCTTGAGAATCGTATCGAAGTCAGGGCTCCGCTCACCTGACAGCGCCTTATACAGGCTCTCGCGAGAGAGACCGGCCTCCTTGGCAACCCGGCCCATGCCCTTAGCGCGAGCGATATCGCCCAGCGCCTTGGCAATGAAGGCTGCATCGCCATCGGCCTCCTCCAGGCACGCCTCCAAATACGCAGCCATCTCCTCCGGAGTCCGTAAGTGCTCGGCAACGTCATATCGGGTAGTTGTAACCTTCTTCATGGTGCACTCCTATAGACTGCGCGCAAGACGTAAGGCGGTTCGGACATCGGCATCCTGCGTACGCTTGTCACCACCCGCCAGGAGGACAATCACCGCGCGCCCACGCTTCGTGAAGTACACACGGTAGCCAGGGCCGTAGTCGATTCGTATCTCAGAGACGCCCTCTCCCACCGACTTCACATCCCCTGCGTTCCCTGCACCGAGCCGCTCCACCCTGACCTGAATGCGCGCACGTGCACGAATGTCACGAAGTCCATCAAGCCACTTGGCGAACGTCTCGGTCTTGCGGATCTCGAACATGCAGAACTGTAGCCAACTGGCTACAGTCTGTCAACAGTCGTGTCCGAGGTCGATTTCGCCTCGTCGCCTCCGGCCGCGGCCGCATGCGCTTCACAACCACCGCCGGGCGAATCCGGCTTGCGTCCTTCTTCGTCCCACGCCCGGCGTCTCGCTCCGACATGCGTCAACAGGCATTCCGCCGTCGCCAGCAGTTCCTGTACATGACGGGCGGACGTGTCGGCATAGTGCTCCAGGTCGAAGATCGGCACCTGGAGGCAAACTTCGGCCCGGTACTTCCGTTCGGGAGCAAACACGATGCGATGGGCGGGAGGCTGCGGATGTTCGCAAGGTTTCAGCAACTCTAGCGTCTAAAAAAAGACTCGACAGAGCCGTTGCAGGTCGCCCAGGATTTCACGATGCTCGGCATCGTCATTGAGCGGCAACTGCGCCGGATCCTGAAAGGCCGCATAGAGGTTCAGCTGAAATCCGATCTGAACGACGTGGCCGGCGCCTGTTTTCACGTAGAACGGATCATGGTCGAAGCAGACTTTTCGAGTCATAATCATGTCGCGCAACGCCTGCTCGTTCGAAAAGGCCTGTTCAAGATTCAATTGAAGAGTCATGGATGTCCCCTTATCTCACTGCCCGCCTCCGCCGTGACAGTCAAGGCACTGTGCCATGCGACCAGGCTGGTGCGCGCCCCTCCCCTTCTCATACAACTGCCTCACGACCAGCTCCTCTCTGAGCGTGGGCCTGGTCACCACCCTCGTGCCAAACTCATGACAGGCCGTGCAAGAACTGGTGCCCGTCACGCGAAACACAAACTCACCGTGCGGGTTGACCTTTGCGCGGTGGGTGATCTGACCCAGCGCACCACGATGCTCCGTATGGCAGGCGGTGCAGGCCGTCTGTTGCGCGACCATTTCTCGGTACCAGGTCATGACGGCGGGCGCAGACCGCCTCTCAAAAGATCGGTCGGAATGACAGGCCACACAACGCGCTTGACTGGGACCGCGGAACGGCTCGTGGCAGTGGGTACAGCCGGCAATATCGACATGATATCGGCTCAGATCTCCCGGAGCCCAGAGGGCGGCAGGGCTTCGGACTGATCCCCAACCGATCCACATGATCAGCACGAGGGTTGCCAGGGCCACCACCGGCATCGCGGTTCCTGGCAAGGGGTGATAGCGCATCGCTTAGCCCGTGTTATTCATGACGGTTCGTCG
>JACQHN010000453.1 GCA_016199015.1 Nitrospira defluvii | reverse complement strand
TTCTCGACGAAGGGACGGAGCACCTCACCATACAATCTGATACGACGCACCTCCAAACCCGGCGCTTGGGTCTCGACGGACCGGACGTGATAATGCACGTCGGGAAACACCCGCTGGATGCGCTCCTGAACAAAGTGAAACTCGTCCTTGTCGATCGTCATGAACTCGAGCGTGAGGCTCCGGTTGGTGCCCTGCTCGTACTGCCCCACAAACCCGTCCCCGTGCAACCATCCGACGAGGGCCGCCTCATCCTCAGCCGTCGCATCCCGACGACTGTCGACCGCCGTCACGGTGGACAGTTCCAAGCGCATGCCCGGAGCGAGCGCATCCACGCGGCACCATTCGCCGCGGGTCCGCCGCGCCGACTTGGCCCATACCAGGTGATCAGCCGTGGCATCGACGCAGACGCCGTTCTTCAGAGCGATTCTGAACACAGGCTTGCGACCATTGTCCTTGACCGCGATCACCTGCGCAGTTCCTTTGCCGTCCAGGCGACCATCGAATACGGTCAGCCCGACGAGTCCGCGGCTCACGATGTCCCCGATGGGGATCGGTCCTTCCGGAGTGGAGATCAACGCATCGTAAGGTTGGCAGGCATGGGGCTGCGGATGTTCGAAGGCGTTCGTCGCCCGGACGACCTCCCCCAGCTTGGGATCGACATAGAAGTGGCCCTGCGCCGGCCCCGACAGCCCGTAGGCATAGTGCAACCCGGTGTTAAACCACTGGGGACTATTGGGGGCGGCCATTTGATAGGCCAGCATGTAGCACATCTCGTCATGGAAGGCGGTCGCATCTTCCGCCGTCTTGAAGTAGCCGTGATTTTTTCCCCAGAACGTCCAACAACCGGCCAATCGACCGAACACCTGCCGGGCGTCGCGCTCACTGCCGAGCACCGGCTTGCCGGTGGCATCCACCACCGGCGTTCCGTCCTCGTGCACCTGTGGGACCCCGGCTTTCCGGAAATACTTTTGGGCCAGGATATCGATCGCCAGTTGTGTCCAATGCTCCGGCACATCGATATGGTCTAATTTGAAAACCGTCGATCCGTCGGGATTCCGGATCTCCGAGGAACGTTGTACGAACGTAAGACCCTCATAGGGGCTCTGCCCACGCTTGGTGAATCTTCGTTCAATCCTCACTGGTTTCCTCCTTCAAGCGGCGCCTAACAAATGATGCAAATGACGGATGGCTGTGACGAACCGGATCTGATCGGAAAAGAGGACACTCTATTGCGATCAAAATCCTGGTCAATTTTTCGCACAACCGCACATACCTACTAGATATAGTGATCTATTTTTTTTGTCAAACAAAATGTTGTGGCACACCTGTGGGTAGTGGGGATAAGCTGGTGATAGTCTCAGCCCCGGATTTGAAGCAGGTTTTGGCCCATTTTCTACCCGGTTATCCACAGTGAAATAGACTCTCAGCAGGGGTATTTTTTGCAGAAGGGCGAGAAAATTTATGGCACAGGCTAAAAAGCCAGCCGACCGACCTTTAATGTCGCCTCCTCGACCCCTCGTAACGGTACAAATTGCCCGGCCACACCAAGGACCAGGACAGATTCCTCCAGCACATTCGTTTCGAACAGACTCAGCAGGCCCCAATTGCTCCTCGTCGTCTTGGGACGGACCAGGCCTTCGACCAACTTGCTGCCTTGAGCGCGAAAAATCTTCCGAATAAGATCCCGGTCGGCTCGCGGAGCGGATTGATCCATCTTGTCGATCTCAGCCGCCAGTCGCCCCTCGACGAAGCGAACATAGCCGTCCATCGTCGGATTGGTCGCGGCCAATCCCACAGCCATCACCAAACCTGCCACCAAACTAGCCAACTTCAGCGTGCTCATTTCTCACCTGGAACAGGACGACTCCGCTCAGCATCAATGCGGCAACGCGCGTTCGGCGGTTTGACAAATGGATCCAGCCTGTTTAGCTTACGCCCGATTTCGTGGAATTGAAACCCCGAGTGGTGTGGGCACGACGGTTAGCCGCTTAGCGGAAGGAGACACTATGTTCGTGTGGAGCAAACGCCTCGTTGCAGGTCTCCTGGGAGCCTTCGTGCTCCTCATCGGAGTGTTTCTCGTCCAGGGTGAGCCG
Organism: Nitrospira defluvii; assembly: GCA_016199015.1. GTDB lineage: Bacteria > Nitrospirota > Nitrospiria > Nitrospirales > Nitrospiraceae > Nitrospira_A > Nitrospira_A defluvii_B. The sequence continues at coordinate 1,622 of JACQHN010000453.1, read as the reverse complement.
GAATCAGCCAGCGGTTTGAAGATTCACACAACCCGCTGGATGGCCGTGAACTACATCGGCCTGCTCGTATGGATCTTTATTTGGATGTTCGATCAGGCCCGCGTGCGTGGGAAGAACGTGTTCGTCTGGCTGGTGCCCTTTGCGCTGGCTCCGCTGCCCACCCTGATGCTGTTCATTTTGTTTCTGCAGAGGAAGGTGAAGTCATAGACCGCTCTGGGATCTATCCGTCCCAACATCAGTCACTCGGTTCAGACAAGCATTGCGGAAGCTGCTTACATGAGGAACCGCACGGGAGAATGCCTGACAAGTAGGTATGTGGATGATCACGCAGAGAGACTGTATCACTGCAAGACCCGCCCTTTGCATGTCGGACAACATCACGGGGCACGTGGTCTACCGTCCCGTTCGCTCCATTTTCCGCCATTCCTGTGTCGATCCTACGTTGGGATTGGCGCTGGGATCGTCCGTCCCCACCACATGCTCTTGCCGATCGATCCAATAGTATTTGTAGGTCGTCGGCAATTCTAACGGCTGGCTGGCCCCATATGGATTCGCATAGGTCTGGACTCCACCCAGATTCTCCCGTATGGCGAAGTTCTTCCGGTCTTGGCTCGCGTTCCGCTCGTCCGTCACCTGTTGCCACGTCTTGTGCGACCAATCCCGATACTGCCGCGCCGCCTCGGCAAACGCAGTGGAGTTCCTCAGATTTTGCTGCATGATGCCGCGCATGCCGAACGCCGCGCCGTTGGTGGCCGAGATCTGATCCGCCACCTGAGGGAGCCAGGTCGAGTATCCCTCCCATTGATCTGCCGCCGTCAATGCTGCCGTCATCGCCATGGTCGCCGTATCATACGCCGCCGCAACCGACACCTTCGCAACACCCCGACTTGCAATGCCTCGCACCGAATACTGTACGTCAAACTCGTAGGCTTGCCCGAATCCCGCCACCGGTCTTGCGGGCCGCGGCTCGCTCAGCTGCAAGTTCTCCGGCTGCAGCGCCATGAGTTTGTCATACGCGAATTGCCCCGGTGGATAATTCGGCGACAACCCCGCATTCCCCACCATCACCGTGATGGCCTTGGAGTCCGGCGCCACCAGTGTCAGCGCAAACTGCCCGTCTTCGCCCACGTGCCAATCGGGTGGCATGGCAAACGAAAAGAACTGTCCCTGCCCAAGGCGTAACTCCCCCACCGGCCTCGCCTGTTTTATGCCACGCGAACGTTCTCCTATCACCGGCTGTACCGGGTGAAACTTTGCCGTCGCATCTCCACCGGACGCGGGTGTCTCCGACGAACAGCCACTTAGGACGACCGCGACCGCCAGTGCCGCCCAACGAAGTTTCACCGTTCCCATGGTGCGCTCCTCCTGTAAGCTCCCCCGTCAAGGAGAAGCTGTCAACCGCCCGATCTGCCGAAGCAGGCACCCATGGACCGTCATGATGCCCACCTCAGATCAAGCTTCTTCTGATTGAGCGCACAATCGCGCAGATACAAATTGATGAGATTCTGATAGGGCATGCCGATTTCGTCGGCTAATCCCTTGAAATAGGCCACGGTCGCTTTATCCAATCGAATCGTAATGGGTTGCTTCAGCCGCCCGCGGTACGGATTGCGCTGCCTGTT
>JACQHN010000463.1 GCA_016199015.1 Nitrospira defluvii | reverse complement strand
GCGCACCCGCCACGCAACCGGCCCACAGTTCAAGATTGCGGCGAATTTCTGTAGGAACCGCACCCCGCACCACGATGTCGGACAATGCCAGCCGGCCTCCGGGGCGCAGGACACGGAAGGCTTCCGCGAGTACACGTTCCTTTTCGCCGGACAGATTGACGACACAATTGCTGATGATCACGTCCACCGAGTGATCGGGCAGCGGGATTTGTTCGATTTCGCCTTTCAGAAACTCGACGTTCTCCACACCGGCCTTCCGCTGATTGTCCATGGCCAGCGCCAACATTTCATCGGTCATGTCCAGCCCGTAGGCTTTGCCCGCCGGGCCGACTCGTTTGGCTGAAAGCAGCACATCAATGCCGCCGCCAGATCCCAGATCCAAGACGATCTCACCGGCATGGAGTTCAGCCAGGACGGTCGGATTCCCACAGCCCAGAGAGGCGGCGACCGCATCGACGGGCAACCCCTGACACTCCTGGTCCGAATACAGGTTGGAGGTAATCGGATCAACATTCGCCAGCGGCGGCGCAGCGCCACAGCAGGAACTGCCTCCGCTCTTGGCTCTCACCGCGGCTTCTCCGTACTTTTCTTTGACGAGGTTTCGAATAGCTTCTGCATCCATTTCAGTTCCTCCCATGTTATCCATCAATATTTATTGATATGTCGGGCCCAAAAAAATCAACAACAGCTCGCGGTCCGGCGCGCTTTCCTGGCCTGCTTGAAGGAATCAACGAGTTCATCCAGCTCGTCGAGGGCTTCGGCATTCACGCGATAGTACATCCATCGGCCGTCCCGTCGATCCAGGATCAAACCCGCGTCCTTGAGCACCTTGAGGTGAAATGAGAGCCGCGACTGCCCGGCCTGGAGGGTGTCCGTCAACTCGCAGACACAACATTCGCCGCCTTTCAGCTCATCGAGAATCTCCAGTCTGGTCGAGTCGGCAAGGGCATGGAATAGCTCCACCGCACGGGCTGAATTTTTGACCATGCTTCCCTTCATACGAAAATTATATATCAACAAAACTTGATGCGTCAATCGCCCCACTCTCCCGAGAAGTCAATCGCTGTCATCTTATGTGTTGCTCACAGGTGCTCACTTTGTTAAGGTGCATCGTTGGCGTCTTTGCCACTTCACTGAATTGAGCCACGGCATGGTCTGGGACCCTAAAGATCCTTGGAGCAAAAAAGGCGACGACTTGGATCAGGCCTTCAAACAGGCCCAAGGCCAGCTTCGCAATCTGTTACCCTCCGGTGGATTCCGCAATCTCTTGGTCGTCGCGTTCGCCGTCTTCCTCATCTGGCAGAGCGCATTCATTGTGGCGCCGGACGAAGAAGGCGTCGTCAAACGCTTCGGCATCCCCGTCCGAGTCGTTGATCCCGGCCCGCACATGAAGATCCCCATCGTCGAAAGCGTGCTGCAACCGAAGGTCGCGAAGCTCCACCGGGTGGAAATCGGGTTTCGAACCGATCGTCAAGCGCGCCAGCAGATGGTGCCACAAGAAGCCTTGATGCTGACCGGCGATATGAACATTCTGGCGATTGAATTCATCGTCCAATATAAGATCAAAAGTTCACGCGAGTACCTGTTCAATGTGGCGGATATCGACGATACCATCGGAAAAGCGGCGGAAGCCTCGATGCGAGAAGTGATCGGCAAGAGCAAGATCGACGAGGCGCTCACCACCGGCAAAGCACAGATCCAGCATGACACGCAGGAACTCTTGCAGCACATCCTCGACGACTATAAGACCGGCGTGCAGGTTGCCGCGGTACAACTGCAGGATGTCGATCCGCCCGAAGCGGTGGCGGCCGCGTTCAAGGACGTGACCAACGCCAAAGAAGACCGTGAAAAACTGATCAACCAGGCCCAGGGATACCGCAACGATATTACCCCCAAAGCCAAGGGTGAAGCGGCGCAGTTGGTCAATCAGGCCAAAGGTTATGCGCAAGCGCGACTCAACCGATCTCAGGGCGAAGCCAATCGATTCCTGGCGACCCTGAAGGAATACAACCAGGCCAAGGACATTATCAGTAAGCGGATTTATATCGAGACCCTTGAAGACGTGCTCCCCCACATCGACAAATTTGTCCTTGACGGAAAAGGCGGAGATCGCACCCTTCCCTATCTGCCGCTCGACCGGTTCTCCAAACCAGCCCCATCCGGTGCGACGCAGGAACGGACGCCATGAGCAAGCAAGGATTTATCCTGGCATTCATCGGTATCGTCCTCGGCCTCCTCATCCTTGGTGCGTCGCCTTTTTACGTGGTCGACGTCACTCAAAATGCCATCGTAGTCCAACTGGGCAAGCCGGTTCGCAATGTGACTGAGGGTGGCCTCTACTTGAAAATGCCGTTCATTGAAGAAGTCACCTACTTCGATAAGCGACTCTTGGACTACGACTCCAATGCGCAAGACGTCATTACGCAAGATAAGAAGACGCTGCTCCTCGACAACTTTGCTAAATGGCGAATTACCGACCCGCTGAAGGTCTATCAGGCGTTCCAGAGTCAACGTGGGGCACTGCAGCGACTACACGACATTATTTACTCGGAACTGCGCGTTGAATTGGGGCGGCACGATCTGGCAGAGATCGTCTCGTCGACCCGGGCTCAACTCATGGCCGTGGTCACGCAACGGGCGAATGAAAAAGCGTCGGTCTATGGAATCGAAATCCAGGACGTCCGCATTAAGCGGGCCGACTTGCCTGAACAGAATGAAAAGGCCGTGTTTTCAAGAATGCAGGCTGAACGGGAACGGCAGGCGAAGCAATACCGTGCGGAAGGCGCGGAGGAGGCTCAAAAAATCAAATCCGAGGCCGAAAAAGATCGGGAGATCATTCTCGCCGAGGCGTATCGAGAGTCAGAAGAACTTCGAGGAGGCGGCGACGCGAAGGCGTTCCGGATCTATGCCGAAGCCTATCGCCAGGATCCGCATTTTTTTGAGTTTACCCGCACCATGGAAGCCTATCGCAAAACCCTCAAAGAGAAGACGACTATCCTCGTCAGCCCCGACTCTGAATTCTTCCGGTTCCTCAAACAGCATTAGCTCTTACCTACGCGAGCCCCACAATCTCTCCCGACTGTGGATCCACGTCGATTCGTTCTCCAGCAGGCCTCTTCGGCAAACCCGGCATCAGCTGGATCCCTGAGCATACAGCAGTCAAGAAGCCTGCCCCTGCCAAGATCCGTAGTTCTTGAATCGGGACGGTGAAACCGGATGGTCGCCCTTTGAGTGCCGGATCATGGGAGAGGGAGAGCGGGGTCTTCGCCATACAAATGGGCAGAGGATCGAATCCCATGCTGGTCGCCAGCTCGATATCTCGTTCCGCTTGAGGCAGAAAAGAAACTCCCGCCGCTCCATACATCGTGCTCGCAATGGTCTCGATCTTCTTCTTGATAGGCCAGGCCACATCATAGAGATGTTTGAATTGCGTCCCTTGTGCAGCGACTTTGACGACAGCCCGTGCAAGCTCTTCTGCCCCGCATCCTCCATCAGCCCAATGTGTCGACACCGCTGCCGCCTCCGCACCTGCAGCCTTTGCCCGTTCGCACACCCAATTCAGTTCATCGGACGAATCATCTTTGAAGGCATTCACGGCCACCACCACCGGCACTCCATGGGACCGCACATTCGCAATGTGCTGCTCGAGATTGCCAAATCCTTTCTCCAGGGCTCTCTGATTCGGCCCCGTCAACCCGGCAGGCAGCGGAATCCCGGCTTTCGCCACCCCGCCGCCTCCGTGAAGTTTGAGAGCCCGAAGTGTTGCCACCACCACCCCGACATCCGGGCGAAGGCCGGACGTGCGGCACTTAATATTGAAGAATTTCTCAGCACCTAAGTCACTACCGAATCCAGCCTCCGTAACCACATACTCGGCGCAGCGCAACGCCACCCGGTCCGACACAATTGAGCAGTTTCCATGGGCGATATTGCCGAACGGCCCGGCATGGACGAATGCCGGCGTTCCTTCCAGTGTCTGCACTAAATTCGGCAACAAGGCATCCTTCAGTAGCACCGCCATGGCGCCGGCGCAGCCGAATGCCTCCGCCTTGGCCAACTGCCCGCTCTTTGTCAGGCCGACTAGAATTCTCCCCAGGCGTTGACGAAGGTCCGCATGATCAGTCGCCAGGGCCAGCACCGCCATGATCTCCGAGGCCTCAGTAATCACGAATTGTCCAGACCGCCTATCAGGTCCTGTACCAATTATGACTTCACGAAGTGCCCGATCACTCACGCCGAGAGTGCGAGGCCACCTGATCCCTTGCGGGTCGAGCTTAAGGGCATTTCCATGAAAGAGATGGTTATCCACAAATGCCGAGAGAAGATTATGGCTCACAGATACGGCATGCGCATCCCCCGTGAAATGCAGATTGATATCCTCCATGGGGCAGACCTGCGCTCGCCCGCCTCCGGTGCCTCCCCCCTTAAGTCCAAAGACAGGCCCCAGGGAAGGCTGTCTCAGTGTGACGACAGACCGGTAACCCAAACGACACAGCCCCATGCTCAGCCCGATAGAGGTGGTCGTTTTCCCTTCGCCCAGAGGAGTCGGATTAATGGCTGTGACCAGAACATACCGTCCGAGTGGTTTATGCTGGAGTCGCTCACCCAAGCCGGGGGCAATCTTTGCCTTATACCGACCGAATGGGATCAGATCATCCGAATGAATGCCTAGGGTCTGTGCGACTTCGAATATATGCTTGGGGGAGATAGACCGGGCAATTTCCAGGTCAGTCATAGGTATCCTCTTCGCATTAAGAGTTGCGCGAAAACGTGAGGTATATCATGGCACTTCTGACCATTTGGACCTCTGCGTCACCAACATAGGAGAGCAGAATGCATTGACTGCAGAGGAACCACGATGAAGTGGCTGAGAGTATGTTAGAGATTCTGAAGGATCGACTGGGAGGGGAGAAGAGCCGGCCTCGTTCTGAATTCTGAGATGAGGCGAGACAACTAATCGAGGATGAATTTGGTCGGATCAAGCGACTGACCGTTCTTCTTCACCATATAATGAAGATGCGGACCCGTTGAAAGACCGGTGCTCCCAACGAGAGCCACGACATCCCCACGCTTTACACGTTGGCCTTCCTTCACCAAAGATTTGGCAAGGTGTCCGTACACGGTTTCGATGCCGTACCCATGATCTAGCTTGACCATATTACCCATTTTTGAGTCAAACGCCACCGTGACGACACGCCCAAGGGCCGGAGCTTGCACCGGGGCATTGGGGGACGCGCCGATGTCGAGGCCATCATGCCAGGCTGGCTTCTCAGTAAACGGCGAGACTCGCGGACCAAAGGGGGAGGTGACCCATCCACGCACCGGCCAAATAGAAGGGGTTGAGGCCCACTGAGTAGAGCGTTGCTCGGCAATTTGAGTAAGACTCTGCAGGGCCTCTTCCTGCTGAGCAGCTTCACGAACGAGAGCATCGATGCTTTCACGGACCTGTTGGGCAATTTCCTCGGTATTTTCTGTCGTAAAATCGACCCCAACCTGGGCGCTATCACGCACTTCAGAAACCTGCTGGCGCTGTTCTGTAGCCGACGCGGACGGACTCGCCCCCTGCACATTCTCCTTGCCATCCGGCATGGGACCGTCGTCGCCGCCCCGCCCATTCGCCAGATCACCAGTCGGCTTCGTCGTATCAATTCCCAGCATGACCCGGAGACGCTGGTTGACCTCTCCCATGACTGAGAGGCGTTTTTTTAGATCGTCAATGGCCGAGGAAAAAGCAGCCGTTTGCTCGCGCGCCCCCATTGCCTCAGCCCGAAAAGCGGACAGTTGCCATACTTCTCCAGTTCGAATCACGTAGTGCGAAACAACAAGCAAGTCCGCGACAATCAAAATCGCGGACAAGATCAGGAGCTTACGCAGAAACTTCCGGGGAAAACTAAACCGAAGCGGCTTTGAGGATGACCCTCGAAAGACAACGATGGTATAGGCGTCACTGGTTTCGGCCGTTTGCTGGCTCATAGGACGGTCTCCCCTTCACGAATTATCTCGGACTTCAGGCCAACCACTTCGTGCAGTGTACTGATCTCGGACTTGATGGTCAACCCCTTGTTTCAAAATATTCACTGATTAGAATCAACTACTTATGAGTTTCAGCCTTGATCCATTCCAAGTACTGAGCGGACCCCCTGATGATAGGGAGGGCGATAATTTCTGGAACACTATAACTGTGGTGTCCCCGAATAACTGCTTCTAGCTCCGAAAATCGATCCAAGGTGGTTTTGATGATAATCAGGCATTCATTCTCCACATTGATCTTATTATCCCACCGAAAGATTGACTGAATGCCTTTCACGACATTCGCACAAGCAGCCAACCCTGAAGATACAACCATGCTCCCTAGTTGCTCGGCCTCATCAGCTGATGAGGCGGTCACAAGCACGACAATCTCAGAGACACTCGCTTCCACGCCCCCTCCTAAGCCTAAGCAAATAGCGTGCCGTAAAAATTCAGCGGGAGCTTACAAACCAATAGATATCAGTGCTTTATCAGTTATTTCGCCGTCATTTTCATCAGCGAATCTGCAATGAACCGGACAGGATTTGCACACTTCGGCAAAAAACGACCACTTTCTCCTCAAGCTAGATTCTTAATTCTCACATAATATTTTCTAGATTCCCTCATCCTTCCAGGCGTTTATACTTCGGTGCTACAGCTC
>JACQHN010000462.1 GCA_016199015.1 Nitrospira defluvii | reverse complement strand
GCCTTTCTCCTCGACCCAGCCGGTGATCCAGACGGTTGCCAATCCGAACACAATCGCGAGACTGAGGGGCGGGAGGCCCAGCAGGTAGGCCAAGGTGACGCCGGCAAATGCGGCATGGGCGGTGCCGGCCCCTGCGAAGGCCAAGCCGCGTAACACCACAAACACGCCGATGACGGAACAGACTGCGCCCACCAGCGCCGCCGCCAGGAGTGAGCGTTGCATGAAATCGTAGGCGAGAAGTTCGAGCATAGGGCGATGTGGTGATGGTCTGATCTGGCGATTGGCCGATGAAGGAAATAGAAACCTGTTCCCTCTGGCGTCGGCACTCACCAATTCGCTAGATCACCAGATTCTTCAATGGTGGTGGTAATCCTCGACGATGACGAAGTCTTTGTCGGTAATGACCAATTCTTTCCCATACACTTGGCTCAGAATCTCTGGTTTCAGAACCTCCTGCGGAGGCCCTGCGGCGAACAGTTTCGTTTTGAGCAGGACCAGCCGATCCACTCGCGAGCGAATCATGTTGATGTCGTGCGTGATCATGAGAATCGTGAGCTTCAGTTCTCGATGCAGCTGTTGGATCAATTCTACGACGCTATGTTGAGCCGTGAGGTCCAGCCCCGTCGTCGGCTCATCCAAAAGGAGGATCCGAGGTTGTTGGGCTAGGGCCCGTGCGATGAACACGCGTTGCTGCTGTCCACCAGACAGCGCGCCCAACGCGGAGTCGCGGTGGTGATCCATCCCGACCTGGGCGAGGGCTTCGCGGGCGATGTCCCAATCCTTGCGTGATGGTCGGCGAAACAGCCCGAGCGCGCCGTACCGTCCCATCATGACCGCTTCCAACACGGTGACGGGAAAGTTGCGATCGAGCATGCCCTTTTGCGGCAGGTAGCCGATGAGCGCGCGATGGTGACAGCGGAGCTCTTCGCAGGCGCAGTCGAGGACGCGGAGCGTGCCTCGCAGAGGCGCCATCAGGCCGAGCACGGCCCGGCACAAGGTGGTCTTGCCGGAGCCGTTGGGGCCGATGACCCCGACGAATTCCGATTCAGGAATGCTCAACGAAAGATCTTCCAATGCGATGACGCCTGGAAAACCGAAGGTCGCGTGGTCGAAGCGAATAATGGGGTGGGTCATGCGCGGCGGCGTTCGTTGAAGATGCTGGTTCGTCGGTCGCTGTCCGGTTGGAGGTGGCGGTTATGCTTGTTCGAGCGCCTGGGCCAATTGGAGCACATTATAACGGATCATGTCGAGGTAGGTCTCGGTACCAGGCAGGCCTCCGGGCAAGGTGGTCAGGACGGCGATGCGTGCGCCCGTTTCTCGGGCGAGCAGCTGCGGGACTTTTTGATTCAGTTGCACCTCCGAAACAATGACGCGGATGTGATCCCGTTTGATGGTTTCGATCAACGTATGAAGATGGCGCGCTGACGGTTCTCCTCCCGGCTGTGTGAGGATCGTTCCTGCCACGTGTAGATCGTAGCGTCGAGCAAAATAGGGCCAGGCAGGGTGGTGGACGATCACGGTTCGGCTCGGTACTTTTTGGAGTCGCGCCAGCGATTCTTGGTGGACGCGAGTCAGTGCTTGGAGATAGGTCGCCGTATTGGCTCGGTAGTTCGTCGCATGGGCGGGGTCCGCAGTGGTCATGGCATCGGAGATATGTTGCACCATCGTTGTAGCGGCTTCAGGGTCCAGCCACACATGGGGATTGCCCGTCGCATGGTGGTGCGCATGTGCTGCGTCCGTGGGTTCGGGACGATCCTGGATCAACTCGATCCCCTTGGAGGTCGTCACCACCCGTAACGTGGCATTTCCGGCGTTCTTGACCAACGAAGACACCCACACCTCGAGTCCGGCGCCGACTTCGAACAGGAGCGTGGCTTTTCGAACCGCCACCAAGTCACTCGGCTTGGGCGAGTAGGTATGTTCGCTCTCATAACCGGTCATGAGCGAAGTGACGTGTACGTGCGACCCACCGATCTGTTGCGCCCAGTCCTTCAGGACCGGGAGTGTCACGACCACGTTGAGTGGTTCGGCAGCAGACGCAACGGGGGCCGTGGCGGAGAGGCTCCAGTGAAACGGTACCGCAGCGAGTGTGAGAAAGGCGAGCAAGAGCAGGCGCAACATCCGGCGGACGGTAACACTCGATTTCCTCAAAGTCAACGCGAGGGTTCACGGAGGCAGTGTACTCGCGGTGGCATATGCGCTTGACCCATTGCCGGGGTTTCGATTAGCGTAGCGCACCGAGCAAACGACGGATATGTCGCGCCCGCGGTGATGGGGGAGGGGTTGGATGAAGGTTGTCGGTTTGATGTCCGGCACATCGGCAGATGCGGTGGACGCGGCACTCGTCGGTATTGTCCGGCGCGGTCGAACTCCACGGATCACGACCCTGGCCTTCGCGTCACTGCCGTACCCACGATCCCTGCAGCAAAGAATTGTAGAACTTTCGCTCCACGGCCATGTGGCCGAGGTCTGCCACATGAATGTGTATCTGGGGGAACTGTTCGCGAAAGCGGCCCTGCGGGTGATTCAGAAAGCGGGCCATCTCCCGACCGATATCGACTTGATTGGGTCACACGGACAGACGATTCACCATTTGCCGAAGGGCATTCGTGAGCCGGGCGTCGGCTTGGTCCGATCCACACTTCAGATCGGTGAGCCGAGCGTCATTGCGGAACGAACCGGCATCACCACTGTCGCGAATTTCAGGCCGCGCGATATGGCGGCGGGCGGCGAGGGCGCTCCACTCGTTCCCTATGCCCATGCGATGGCCTTCGGTCATGCTCGACGAGGCCGCCTAGTGGTGAACATTGGTGGGATCAGCAACGTGACCTACCTGCCGTCGGGGGGTGGCGTTGCGGAACTGCAGGCCTTCGACACAGGCCCCGGTAACATGGTGATGGATGCGATCGTGCGAGAGGTGACCAAAGGGAAGCGCTCCTACGATGCCGGCGGGCGATTGGCATTGCGAGGGATTGTGAACCGGCGTCTGCTCGTCGAACTTATGGCCCACCCGTTTTTGGCACGACGCCCACCCAAGTCTACCGGTCGCGAAGAATTCGGCGCCCCATTTGTCCGAAGTCTTTTAACGAAGCAACGTAAGGCCCGCTTGTCTACCGAGGATCTTCTGGCGACCTGCGCGGCATGGACGGCGGAGACGATCGGCTCGGCGCGACGGTGGGTGACCGGTGATGTGGATGAGGTGATCGTGGGTGGTGGCGGTGTGTACAATCGCGCGGTCATGGATTATCTCCGGCAGGTGTTTACACCCGCGCCGGTGTCGACTTTTGACGATTGCGGATGGAGCAGCAAGGCCTTTGAAGCGACGGCGTTCGCTCTGTTGGCCCATGACACCTATCACGGGCAATGCACGAACGTGCCGCAGGTGACGGGAGCCCGTCACCCCGTCCTTCTGGGCGCTGTGGTGCCGGGTTGTCCTGATTCTCAGATGAAATGGCCGCGCGCCGTTCGCTGATATTGATCGGCATCGTATGGATCTACTCTATCCTATTCTCGGCATTGGAGCGCTGGTCTTTCTGGGAAGCCTGGCTTGGGAGAGTTTTTGGCGAAGGCGCTCACCTGCCTCCTCCTCGGACGGTCCTCCTGCCGGCATGGCCTTTGTCGCCAAGCCTCTGCTGACAGACCATGAAGTGCAGCTGTATAACTTGTTGCGACTGGCCGTGGAAGATCGGTATCTGCTGTTCACGCAAATTCCGCTGTGGAGCTTGTTGGATTTGCGACTCCCTTCCGGGACCCCGCCTGCGGAGACTTTGCGGGAGCTCGCGTTGAAACGAGCCACCTTTGTGCTCGTGCATCCTGGCAGCCGGTTGGTCGAGAAGGTGGTGCAAGTTGAGCGGCCGGTGCCGGACGATCTGCCCGACGGGTCACATGACACGATGTTTGAGTCGGCGCTCCGTGCCGCGGGTGTTCAGCTGGTCAGGCTGAGCCCGCTGCACGCCTATACGGTTCCGGGTCTTGTCACCGTGTTGGATCTTGCCGAGCCGGAATAACCCCGGACTTCGGCAGCGAGGCGGTGGCTCGCCGGTCTGTGATGGGCGGTGGGCAACCCGGATCAGCTTGGCTCGGCAGCAACCGGTTCATTCTTCGCTGCTGCTGTCTCCAGGGTCTTGCGGGCCACGTCGGCTTCAGCGCTGTCGGGATATTGGTCCGTTACGCGTTCATACATCATCTGGGCTTTTTCGCGGTCGCCTTGCCTTGTATAAATCTGCCCGATTTTAAGGGTCGAGGCGGCGAGCTTTTGACTCAATGGATAATAGGAAATGACATTGTAAAACGATCCCAGGGCATCTTTGAAATGCCCCATACGGTACTGGCATTCGCCCATCCAATACTGGGCATTGGCTGAGAGTGCCGATTGACCGTGGAGTTCGAGGAAAAACCGGAACCCCGCGAGCGCGGCGTCGTAATCTTTGTGTCGGAATTCTTCCATCACTCGATCGTATAAGCGGCGAGAGGCATCAGGCGTCTGAGCTGGGGTCGCGAATAGATCGGGAACGGTCGCGAGATTGCCAAGCAATACCAGTACGACGAGAACACTTCGCCACGGGCTTGAATGGAAATGAGCCATCGCCATGGGTGTCCTTCTTTCTTGGGTGTTTACAAACCCTGCCATCGAAAATCATTGTGCCCACGTCGATATGAAAGAAATGAACCAGTCGGGTGGCATGTGCGAACCCGCTGTAAAATTGGGTGATTCGCAGAGGGCGGCTTGAAAGTCGATGGCGGAAAGCAGACAGCATTGTACGGAAAGCGCCAGCCGTGAGGCCGAGACGGGAACAGGTTGACAGATGGCCTCTTCTCGCTTGTTGCCGGTTAGCGCTCAATTTGGCATGGCGAGCGGCGTGACGGCGCTCCGGATCTCTAGCAGGCTGCGGGAAAACTACTTTGGCACGCGAGAACTCCGCTGATCCGCACGTGTTCACAACAGGAGAACTCTCCCGCAGGATGTTCAAAAGGACGACCTTCTTACCCGCCCAACCCCGGCGCGCCAAGACGCGCCTTGTCCCAGGCAAGGCCGCGTGAGGTGCGCGACGCGATGAATAAAGAGCGTCAAGTCTGTGCACGCCGGCGAGACGGTGAGCTGGCTGTGTCCGGGGCCGAGGCGTAAGATTCTTACCCGCCCACACTGAGCCTGCCGAGACAGGCTCTTTTCCCATGGGGGGTAGGTTGAGGGTCTGAACGATGCGAGAACGCTGCTGGCGGGCTTTTTCAGCATCCTGCAAACTGTCGGATCATGCGATCAAGTTGAGCAAAGGCCTATGCGAAAAGTCGTGATCTCACTGTTTCATCGTCTCGTCGGCCGCTATGGACAATTATTGC
>JACQHN010000461.1 GCA_016199015.1 Nitrospira defluvii | reverse complement strand
GGCATGTCGTCCTCCCTCCGTGGGTCATGGTCGAACGCCCGTAGTGGCGGGCGATGGCTCTTGGATGAGCAAGGACCTTGCCTCACGAGAGAACTTGGAGAATGGCATGGAATACGGCTGAATCGCGCGGATACCCATCGCGCCCGTGCCGATCAGGCGTATCTATCTCGATACGGCCCATGCATGACGAGATACGGTTGAAGAGGTGTTCCACTCGAAGCGGTGCGGAAGGAAGCGCAGGCGCTTAGAACGCCTCAGTGTGACGGGTCTTGGGAAGTGCGGGATCGGCGAGCATTTCGTCACGTATTTGAGCAAGCGCCTGCCCCAAGGCGCGGTTGAGACGGTCGCCGGGACGCACTTCACTATTCGGGGTATAGTCTTCATTAAACGTCGAGCGACCCATATAGGAACCGACGAGTTCTCCGGTCGGCTTCAACAACATCATCGTGAGACGTATCTCTCCGTTCGTGCGGTAGGTATTCACGCGGAAGAGGCTCGCGAGCTTGTCCGAATAGTACGGAACGAGGGCCCAGAGTTTGCGGCGATCATGCTCGAAGAATCGCTCGACACGTCCCGTGAGAATGAGGTCGGGTTCCACGTCATAGGTACTCACCTTGAGGAATACGTGATGCGCCGACAGCTCCGCCACCACTTGCTCGGTGAGTGCCTGAGTCAACTTGGAAGGTGGTCTGTTGACATAGTCCTCCGCGACCACACCATAGGTCGAGTGTCCGGAGAGTAGTTCATCGGAGGCGATAAATGGATGCACCTCCACGGTTGCATCGATGGAACGATTGAATGCAGCGGGAGGGAGGCTGAGGCGCGGCTCATAGGTGGTCGAGCAGCCCCCAAGTGTGGCGATGAGGAGGAAACCTTGCAATACCTTGAGCATGGTCTCATTCATGGTTATACACACGGCGGCGGGTGTCGCAACCTGTGACTCTATTAAGTCAGCAAGAACGGTCTGTGGTAACTAGGCGAATCCCCGGCAAGGGGTTGCAGAACCCTCTTAACACCTCACCACCTCTTCGCGGAAAACCGCGGAAAACCGACTGTTGACAGGAAGGCGCTCGCGACGTAGCCTCTCTCCGTTTTTTCTTTCACTGAAAGGAACGCATCATGGCCACTCGCCAATTGACCCCTGATCGGATTATGCAACTCGGCCTCGGTTTTTGGGGCTCGAAGACATTACTGAGCGCCGTAGAACTTGGCTTGTTCACGGAGTTGGCCAAGAAACCGTTCGATGCCAACGCCCTTGCCAAGCGGCTTGAACTCCATCCACGAAGCGCGCGGGATTTCTTCGACGCGTTGGTCGCACTAGGCATGCTCGAACGGGTCGGCACGCGGTATGCCAACACCTCCGAGACCGCCCTGTATCTGGATCGCGCCAAGCCTTCCTATGTCGGCGGTATGCTGGAGATGTGTAATGCCAGGCTCTATCGCTTTTGGGGGTCGCTCACAGAAGCACTCCGCACCGGCAAGCCCCAGAACGAAGTGAAAACAGGCGAAGACTTCTTCGGCACGCTGTACGCGAATCCGCAACGCCTTGAAGGGTTCCTCAAGGCCATGACGGGCCTCAGCCAGGGAACGGCGCGGGCCATCGCCGGGAAGTTTCCCTGGAAGAAATATCGCTCCTTTGCCGACATCGGTTGCGCGCAGGGCGGCGTGGCGGTCGAGATTGCTTTGGCGCACAGGCATCTTCGTGGGGAGGGGATGGATCTTCCCGTGGTGCGGCCCGTGTTCGAGGCCTATGCGCGAGCCAAGAAGGTCGACAAGCGGCTGACATTTCACTCGGGAGACTTTTTCAAAAACCCACTGCCGACCACCGATGTCCTGATCATGGGACACATCCTTCACGACTGGGACCTCAAGGAAAAAATGCTGCTGTTGTGCAAGGCCTATGAGGCGCTGCCGTCCGGCGGGGCGTTGATCGTGCACGAGGCTTTGATCGACGATGCGCGAAAACAGAACGTCTTTGGCTTGCTGATGAGCCTGAATATGCTCATCGAGACGCATGGCGGATTCGATTTCACCGGCGCGGATTGCACACAGTGGATGAAGAACGCCGGCTTCAAGCGGACCAAGGTCGAGAAATTAGCGGGGCCGGATTCGATGGTGATAGGCATCAAATAAAGCTGCCCCGTTCGCTCATCAGACAGCCCAGAGAGCAATCTGTGCCTCGGCCAGACTTCCCTCCGGAGGTTCGACCGTGTACGGTCTTTCCAGCAGATTGAAAGGAGAAAGCCGCCATGAGAACGCGAAGCCGGGGCAAGCAGCGCGGTCTATTTTAAGTATCGGTGATGGCGATTCTGTGGCATGGACGGTCGTAAGACTGCTTTATCTATCGAGACTCGGTTAAGATGCGGATGACAGATGATCCTGTGAAAGGAACCGCATGACCAAGCCTGCCTCTCCCGCCGCTTCGCGCTGGGCCCTTCCCACACAAGATGATTGGTCGACTCCGTTTGCCGACGTGTTGTTGCAGCAGTTAGATCTGCGTCCCGGTCTCACGATTCTCGATGTCGCGTCCGGCCATGGCATTCCGGCATTCTACCTGGCGGAACAGGTGGGCCAGACCGGAACGGTCGTCGGGATCGATGCCAGCCGTGGCCAGGTGGCGAGCGCACGTGCTATTCAACGGGACGAGCTTCCCTGGCTCCGATTCGAATGCCTCGACATGCGTGCCTTACCCGCATCCTTCCCCACCTTCCAGCGTATCACCGGCAATCTCTCAGTCATGTTCTTCCGGCCTCATCGCTTTGAGGCTGTCAGCGGACTGATCGAACATCTGGAGCCAGGAGGCCAATTGGTGCTGACCTTTCCGTCCCTCGGCACATTCGATTCAATCTGGCAGCGGATCGATCGGGAAATGAGCCGGCACGGGCTCACGACGGAACGGGAACGGTTGGCGGCTCATGTGGCGGAGCGGCCATCAGCGGAGGACGCACAGGGATGGTTGGAACGGTCGGAGATGGAACGGATCGCCGTCGTCGAACGGCCGCTTGAAGTCGCAAGCGGGTCTGGCCCACGGTTTCTTCAGCATCCGCTCTTGCGAGGCGGCTTTCTCGATGATGCGTACGAATGTTTCGACGATACGCGGCTGGCCGAAGAGGTGATGACGCGGGTATCACAGGATCTGGCGAGCATGGCGCCCTTGATTGCGCAGCGATGTGCCCTCAGCGGCTGGAAGCAATGCAAAGGGTGAACGGTGCGGATCATCGAAGCACAGAAGGTCAGGGAGGGTGACTTGAGATTTCACATCAATCGAACGTTAGCGGGAGTCATCGGGCTTGCCGTATTGATGGGGTGCAGTTCCTTGCCCTCTCGATACGTTCAGCAAGCGGAGCCTGGAGTGACATTGACCTCTCTGACGGAGTCGCCTGAGGCCTATCAGGGGAAGACAGTCATCCTGGGTGGGGTCGTGGTCGACCAGAAGCAGGACGATCAGCGGCTGTGGCTCCATCTGAAAAATCGCCCGCTGGACAAGGACTATCGGCCCCATCGTCCGACCGTCAACGCCGGGCTGGAAGCCGGACTCTATTGGGTCGTGGTATCGAATGCCTCCGCATTGCCGCCCAAATGGAAACACTGGACACGGGTGACGGTGGTCGGGAGAGTCGCAAATCAGAAAGAGGTCGCGTCCTCGATCGCTCCAACCACTGAGCCGGTGCTCACCCTGCTATTCATGCGAGGGTGGACGATGGGGCAAGCGCAGCAAGGAGGCGCATGGGAGGAGTCGGTGGATGCGAACTATTTGCTTTCCGTGCCGGAAGGCCTCCACGGGGAGTGAGGCGTCGCCCAGCTCGCAAGAGCCCTGAGGCCGTGCTATTCCTTACTGCCGATGCTTGTGAGCACCTCCAAGATCCCGTCTGATCGGCAGTCCTACGGTCGTCGATCCTCCGCATAACGACTGTGAAGTTTGACCGGTGCGACCCGTTTTTTGCGCATGCGAATGTTCAGCATCTCGACGGTCACAGAGAAGGCCATGGAAAAATAGATATAGCCCTTGGGCACATGCACATCGAACCCTTCGACCATCAGTGTCACGCCGACCAGAATCAAAAACGACAGGGCCAGAATCTTAATCGTGGGATGCGCGTCCACAAAATCTCCGATGGCCTTCGCCGCCATCAGCATCACGACGACCGCCAGAATGATCGCGACTGCCATGATCGACACATGTTCGACGAGGCCGACTGCCGTAATGACCGAATCCAACGAAAAGACGATATCCAGCAACGCAATTTGAAAAAGGACCATCCCCAGGCTCGCTGCAGCGGTGGTCGTCTCGCCGTTTTCGATTCCCTCCAGGCTGTTGTGAATTTCATGCGTGGCCTTGGCCATGAGGAACAGGCCGCCGCCGACCAGAATCAGGTCGCGTCCCGACACGCCGTGCCCGAAGATCGTCACCCAGGGGTGGGTCAGTCCCATCACCCAGGAAATGGAAAACAAGAGACCCAGGCGCGCCATCATGGCGAGACCCAATCCTACCCTGCGTGCCACGGCACGTTGGGCTTCGGGGAGGCGGCCGACGAGCACGGAGAGAAAGATAATGTTATCGATCCCCAGCACGATCTCCAGCGCGGTCAGGGTGCCCAGGGCGATCCAGATTTGTGGATTGGCCAGCCATTCCAACATCAGCAGCTCCATTCGTGAAAGGAAGGACGGGGGATTCGATCTGTCATGCGAGGGGGTGTGGCATAGACGGGCGTCGAAGGAGTCTACCGTCCCGAGCGATCCGGCGCAATCAAAAGGTGTGGATGAGACGGGCGGAGCAGCGGGGGCGGCGCCGCTCCCGCTGCTCCGCGATCAGGTCCGCCGCAGGAACTCCGGACGGTCGCGGATCGCGACCATCTTCACCAGGTCACGAATCGACAGCACGCCGACCACCTTCTCATGTTCCGTGACGGCCAGATGGCGGACCCGTTGCGCCGCCATGCGTTCACTGGCGTCGCGGATGGTCCGATTGATGTCGATGTCGAGCAGCGGCGAATTCATCAGGGCGCCGACCCGCATGGCCTCCGGATCGAGTTGATAGGCGAGCAGCTTCCGGACCAGGTCGGCTTCGGTCACGATGCCCACCAGTTCGTCTGCTTCCGTCACAAACAGCGCTCCGATGTGTTTGTCCGCCATCCGTTGCGCTGCCGTGAGGGCCGTTTCGTCGCTGCCGATGGTTTCGATGGCGGTTTTCATGAGGACACTCAAGGGGCGGTAGACATCCGTGAGGGCCTGCACCGGTCCGCCGTCGGAGTCGACGAAGTGTCTCACGAGATCACGGACCGAGATGACTCCGAGCACGTCCGTGCCCTCGGTGACCACGAGGTGCCGCACCTTCTTGCTTTCCATCAGATGACTGGCATCGACCATCGGACGGTTCGGCGCGATGGTGATGAGGGGACTGCTCATGATGTCCGCCATGCTGGTGCGAGAGGGGACGCGACCTGGGGCCAGTACCTTGCCGACCAGATCGGTTTCGGTGACGATCCCCGCGATCCGGCAATCATTGTGCGGGCGGTCGAAGGTTTCGATCAGCACGGAGCCGATGCTGCGTGCCCGCATTCTGGTGGCGACGGTCAGGACGGACGCATCCTGCGGGACCACCTCCAATTGGCGGTGCATATAATCGCTGACGTGCTGGCCTGGTGCGGTCGTCATGGGTACTCCTTTCTTCCTGTCAGATTCGATGCTCATGCTTCACCTCCGGCAGCCCGTTCCGGTATTCGTCGGACGCCATACTCGCCTCACGAGATGCGCTTCACGCTTCACCAGATACGGCCCTTTCGACTCACGCGTACGAGTGGCGCGTTACATTCTCCGGCTCAGTGCCAATTGGTGCCGTTCTCTCATCCGCTCGCTGACGAACTTGCGGAGTTCGTCAGCCAGCAGGAGTCCTATTGCCCCGCAGGCCAGGAGTCCGAAGACCCAGGCGGGGAGTGAGGCGGTGCCCAAGACCACATGCCCGAGGGGGCTGTAGGTCATGATGAGCAGGATGGTGATCTCAACGGCCACGCCCACAAGGATCAAGGGATTGCTGAACCAGCCGAGCCGGAAGGCCGAGACCCGGTCGGATCGGCAGGCGAAGACATTGGCGACCTGGGCCGCCACAATGCCGGCAAAGGTGACCGTGGTCGCTTCCTTGTACAAAGGGGAATCCCAGTCGAGCGGGGCACCCCACGTCCAGCCTTGGCTATACAAATAGAGGAAAAATCCTCCCATCGCAATGCCGGCCTCGATCATGCCCAGGAAGGCGTAGGCCCTCAGCAGCAGATCCCAACTGAGGAGTCGTTCCGTCCTCGGCCGTGGCGGATCGTCCATGACACTGCCTTGCGGTTGTTCTGCGGCTAATGCCAGGGCCGGTACCATGTCCGTCCCCAAATCCACGGCGAGAATTTGTGGGACGGTCAGGGCCAGGGGCATCGACGACAGGCCGAATGCGAGGTAGGGCACGATCTCCGGGACGTTGCTGGCCAGCACGTAGGTCACAAACTTGCGGATGTTGGTATAGACGGCTCGGCCCTCTTCGATGGCATTGACGATGGTGGCGAAAT
>JACQHN010000479.1 GCA_016199015.1 Nitrospira defluvii | reverse complement strand
GGCAAGGGCATGGAGAAGATAGTGCGGCGCGCCGAGCCACACCGTCCATAGGCCGACGGCGATCATGATGGACGAACGAATCGTGGCCGTTTCCGCCCCGGCCAACAGGGTATAGGCCGTCACCGGGAGTACGGTCAGGAGCGCCGCCAGTCTAGTGGGAGTCAGCCATCGGGAGAGGCTCAGCAACATCATAGGAGGAAGAATAAGCCCCCCCCTTCTGATCAGCGCGAACGACAACAGTGCGATGAGACCGAGATGTGATCCGGAGATGGACAGGATATGGACCGTGCCAGTGGTCATGAACCACTCGCGGACCTCCGGTGCAAGGAAACCCTGCTCACCGATGGTCAAGCTGAGAAACAGACCGCGGCTAGGCTGAGGAAGCCATTCCGCGGCTAACCGCACTCGGCTGCGCCATTCTTCGATGAGCGGCAAGAACAGCCGAGCGGCCGTTCCCGGCTCAGAATCCAGCACCTCCACGGCACCAGGTCCGGACACCGCTCCGACGGCATCGACGCCCTGCGCCTCCAGGTAGGCCGCATAATCGAATCCCCTGGGATTGAGGGTCCCGGACGGGGCATGCAGATGGGTGCGCGCACGAATCTGCAATCCACGGTGGAGATCGCGGTCGGGGTCACGCCAGGCGAGACGAAGATGAAACGGGACTGTGAATGCCGGATCGTCGATGGCCGTGACCTCCACCAGTGCGGTCAACCGCCCCGGCGAGTGACGGACAGACTCGATAATCGTTCCATCAAACCGAGCGGGAAGAACGCTCGGGCTCTCAGGATTTGGAACGTGAGGAGTGAGCCAGGCAAACGCCGTCCAGTAGAGACATCCGCCGACTAAACAGGCGAACAGCACCTGGCTCCGCCTTGGCGCCAACAGGTGTTGGGTTTCCAGGAACGTGAGCAGGCCTACGGAACCAACCAATAGGGCTGCAACGCTGAGCGGGAAATATGACAGGTAAGAACCGAGGATGAGCCCGAGAACGAAGGTGATCGTAAAAACTGGCAGCATCCGGCGCCTGCGATGAGGCTCGATGCTATCCGATACGGGCGCGAACGATCTCGGCAAGGTGATCGGCCACCTCGCGAATCGTAGAATCGCGTTCGCCTTCAACCATGATTCGCAACAGCGCTTCGGTGCCGGAGTACCGCACGAGCACGCGGCCGCTTCCATTGAGGGTCGCTTCCGCGGTTTTGATCGCCTGCTGAATATCTGGAATCTGGTTCAAGTCCGGCTTATGTTTCACCCGAACATTGAGAAGAATCTGAGGGACAGCCGTCATCGCCTTTGCGAGTTCAGAGAGCGGTGTACCGGTGCGCTTCATCAGCGAGAGGATCTGCAGCGCCGAGATCAAGCCGTCACCCGTGGTGTTATGGTCCAGAAAAATAAAGTGGCCTGATTGCTCCCCGCCGAAATTATACCCGTCAGCCAGCATGCGCTCCATTAAGTACCGGTCGCCCACAGGCGTTCGCATCAGTTGAATCCCGGCCTTCTTCATGGCGAGTTCCAACCCGAAGTTGCTCATGACGGTTCCCACGACTGTCTGACAGGCGAGTTGGCCTTGAGCCTGCAGATCGAGCCCCAGCGCGGCCATGACATGGTCGCCATCCACGATCTTGCCCTGCTCGCAGACGAAGATGGCCCGATCAGCATCGCCGTCCAGCGCTATGCCGATATGGGCTCCGTGCCGACGGACGGCCTCCTGCAATCGTTCCGGATGCACGGCTCCGCACCCGTCATTGATGTTCATGCCGTCCGGGTTGTTCGCGATAACCTCAATCTCGGCGCCTAACTCGCGGAGCACGGCGGGCGCGACCTTGTAGGCCGCGCCGTTGGCACAATCCACGACCAACTTGATCCCTTGAAGATCGAGATCCTTGGGAAGCGAGCGTTTGACAAATTCAATGTAGCGCCCTTCGGCATCGCCGATACGATAGGCTTTTCCGATGGCATCCGCCGTCGGGCGAAGGTGCTTGATCTCGTCGGAGATGATCAATTGTTCGATGCGCGCCTCGACCTCGTCGGGCAGTTTGAATCCCTCATTCGAGAAAAATTTGATGCCGTTATCCTGATAGGGGTTGTGCGAAGCTGAGATGACGACACCGGCGTCCGCCCGCAAACTACGTGTGAGGAACGCGATGGCCGGGGTCGGCAAGGGGCCGACGAGCAAGACATCCACTCCCATGGAGCAGATACCCGAGGTCAACGCCGATTCCAGCATGTATCCCGATAAGCGCGTGTCTTTCCCGATGACGACTTGGTGACGACCGGCGCGCCGCATAAAAATATGGGCGGCAGCACGCCCCAGCTGCATCGCGATTTCGCTGGTCATCGGTTCGAGGTTCGCCACTCCGCGAACGCCGTCTGTGCCGAACAATTTACGCATGAGATACCTCTATAGCAGAACGCGCGTGACGGGAAATGGCTGACACGACGGAGACCGTGTCCCGCATGGATCGGACGTCATGCACACGAATGATATGGGCGCCTTTGAGGACGGCGACCGCGACCGCGCCAGCAGTGCCGTAGCCCCGCTCATGCACCGGCTGTTGTACCAAGGCGCCGATGAACTGTTTGCGGGACAGTCCCACGAGCACCGGATACCCAAGGTTCGTCAACATAGCGAAATCAGCCAGCAATTGTAGATTATGCTCTTGGAGCTTACCAAAACCGAAGCCAGGGTCAAGAATGATCTGACTTTGCCGGATACCATGTTCGATCGCCGCCTGCGCCCGTAGC
>JACQHN010000478.1 GCA_016199015.1 Nitrospira defluvii | reverse complement strand
GCCTATCGTGCAGGAGTAGATGGAGACCATGACAAAAACGTATCTCGAAAAACCAGCTGATGTGAAACGTAAGTGGTTCTTGGTGGATGCCGACGGGAAAACGCTCGGCCGCTTGGCGGCGAAAGTAGCCACGCTGCTACGCGGCAAGCACAAACCCACCTTCACGCCCCACGTGGATACCGGGGATCATGTCGTGATCGTGAATGCGGAGAAGATTCGCCTGACCGGCAACAAGATGGAATCCAAGACCTACTCCTATCACACCGGGTATCCGGGTGGGTTGAAAACGCTGACCGCAGAACACATCCACCGGAAACAACCGACGGAGCTTTTGACGAGAGCCATTGAGGGCATGTTGCCCAAGACTCCCCTTGGGAATCATATGGCAAAAAAATTGCGCGTCTATGCGGGACCGACCCATCCGCATCACGCACAGCAACTAGAATCACTCTCACTCTGACCATTATTGTTTGAACTCGATCTGTGAAGGAGACGGCCTGATATGGCAGCATTGACGCAGTATGCAACCGGAAAGAGAAAGAGCGCGATCGCTCGTGCCTGGGTGACCGCCGCCGCAGGTGATATCGTCGTAAATGAGAAGCCGCTGGACAAAGCGTTCCCTCGCATGACGCTGCGGAATGTCATCCAATTTCCGTTCGAGTTGGCCGGTGTCGCCGGCAAGTACTCCGTGCGTGCCACTGTGTATGGCGGTGGTCCCGCAGGCCAAGCAGGAGCCTTGCGACATGCGATCTCCAAGGCGCTGGTGATCATGAGTGCGGCGTTTCGCAGCCCCCTCAAGAAGGAAGGCCTGCTGACCCGGGATTCACGCGTGAAAGAGCGTAAAAAATACGGCCAAAAGGGCGCCAGAAAGCGCTTCCAATACTCGAAACGATAACGAACGCCTGGAGCGACATGTGTCAAAAGGGAAGGCTCCGCAGCCTTCCCTTTTTTTATGTGCGAGATAGACTCACCAGGAAGAAGCTCCGGAGGTTCCAGGAGGCGTGACATGACGTCGGTACGAGTAGCGGTGGCGGGCGCTAGTGGTTACACAGGGGCAGAATTACTGCGGTTGCTTTCTCAACATCCTCAAGTCAACTTGACTGCGGTGACCTCTGAGAAGTCGGCCGGCGCAGCGGTATCGTCCGTCTATCCCCATTTACAGGGCATGGTATCGCTGACTTTTGAAGCCTTGGCGCCTGAGGCTTTGGCAGAGCGTGCCGATGTCCTCTTTCTCGCCCTACCCCACACCAAGTCCATGGGTCCGGTGGCGAGCTGCATGAAAGCCGGCAAGCGGGTCATCGACCTGAGTGCGGACTTCAGGCTCAAGGATCCTCGAACATATGAAACATGGTATCAGGCTCCGCATACGCATCCCGATCTGATCGGAAGCGCTGTGTACGGTCTACCTGAGCTATATCGATCCGCCATCGCGCAGGCCCGCCTAGTCGCTTCACCGGGCTGCTATCCCACTGCTGCCATTTTGCAATTGGCGCCGTTGCTGGCCCATGGCCTGATCGTGCCGGACACCATTGTGATCGATGCCAAGTCTGGTGTGTCAGGAGCCGGAAGAAGTCCGGCCCTTCCCTACCACTTTCCGGAAGCGCACGAATCGCTGGAGCCTTACAAGATAGGCCAGCATCGACATATTCCTGAAATCGAGCAGGAACTTACCGGACTGGCAAGAAAGCACGGACAAAGGGCCGGCGGACAGGATGCCACCGTCACGATCGCCTTCACACCGCACCTAGTTCCCATGAATCGAGGCATCTTGAGCACCGCCTATGCGCGGGTGAAAGGAACGCTCGATGTCGTCGAGTTGAGAGCTCTCTATCGCGATTTTTACAAGGGTGAACGATTTGTGCGACTGCTTGAGAGCGCCATGCCGAATCCGCGACATGTACGGGGCGCCAACTACTGCGATGTCGCAGTGCACACCGATACGCGAGCCGGCTGGGTCGTAACCGTCTCAGCCATCGATAACCTGATCAAGGGAGCGGCAGGACAAGCCATTCAAGCCATGAATCTCATGCTCGGGTATCCTGAGGAGATGGGATTGGTCGCACCCGGCATCTATCCGTAAACCCTGCGCATTGATGAGCCCGCATACGAACCATTCCCACTCCACATAGGATTTCAGATGAAAACTATTCCAGGAGGCATCACCGCCCCGCTCGGGTTTCGGGCTGCCGGAATCTACTGCGGAATCAAGAAAAAGAAGCAGCTCGATTTGGCGCTGCTGGTCTCTGAAAAAGAAGGACCCATCGCGGGGGTCTTCACGACGAATCGAGTCGTAGCAGCCCCTGTTATCCTTGATCGCCTGCATCTGAAGAAGGGCATCGGCCGCGCCATCCTCGTCAATAGTGGGAATGCCAATGCCTGCACCGGGCCAGAAGGGATGCGCGCAGCGAAAGACATGGCGCAGCTGGTTGCCACAGCGCTCCAAAGCCCTCCCCATACCATCTTCATCGGATCGACCGGCGTGATCGGCCAACCGCTTCCGATTGCCTGTATTAAAGAGGCGCTGCCGACTCTGCTGACACGAGTCACTCGCCGCGGCGGTCGCGAGGCGGCGCAGGCCATTATGACGACCGACCTCAAGCCTAAGCAGGTGGCGGTGCGCGCTCGACTCGGAGGACAGATGGTGACGGTGGGCGGAATGGCCAAGGGGTCCGGCATGATTCATCCCAACATGGCCACCATGCTGGCCTATCTCACGACCGATGTGGCCATCAGTCGTCGCGCGCTTCAAATGGCACTCCGTCAGGCCGTGGAGCAATCATTCAACTGCATTACGGTCGATGGGGATACCAGCACGAACGATACCGTCTTGTGCCTTGCCAATGGGATGGCCGGGAATGAGACACTTAAACCCGGCTCTGCAGACTTTACGCATTTCTGCACGATGGTTGAAATGGTCTGTCGGACACTGGCCTTGAAAATTTGCTGGGACGGCGAAGGCGTCACCAAAGTTGTGCGGATCCAAGTCCAAGGGGCCAAGACCGCACAGTCAGCCAGGCAAGTTGCACAAACGATCGCGACGTCCAATCTGGTGAAGACGGCGTTGTTCGGCGGTGACGCAAACTGGGGCCGCGTGATGGCTGCCGTCGGGCGTGCTGGGGTCGCCATCGATCCGACGCGCGTAAGCCTTCAGTTTGGAGATGTTGCAATGGTGAGACAGGGTCAAGGCCTGGGACCTGCGGCTGAACGGCGGCTGGCTCAAGTCTTCCAAGAACGAGACTTTACTATCCTTGTCGACCTTGGACTGGGCAAAGCGAAAGCACATATGTGGACCACGGATTTATCCTACGAATACGTGCGCATCAACGCCAGTTACCGCTCGTGATCGGGCCCCGGTTGGTTGCAAAATAGAGAGGATTATGCTAGCGTTCTGGCGTTTTCGTGCAGTGAAGGGTCTGTCCCATCGTTCACGGCTTGAGTCATCACAATCAGGGACGTCTTATTTAAATCCAAACCAGCGTGATGCGCACGCTGCGCAGCCTGAGAATAAGGGGGACATCCCCCTCGTCGTTGGCGTTCGCCAGGCGCTCTGCAGGCTTCGGAGGGAGGTGAAGGTATGGGAGTAGTTGCGATTAAGGAATTATTGGAAGCCGGTGTCCATTTCGGCCACCAAACGAACCGTTGGAACCCGAAGATGAAGCGGTTCCTCTTCGGCGAGCGAAACGGCGTCTACATCATCGACTTGCAACAGACGGTCGCGCGCATGGAACAGGCCTATGCCTTCGCACGCGACACCGTGGCGGCCGGTGACTCCGTCTTGTTCGTCGGTACGAAGCGCCAAGCGGCGGAGATTTTGGAGGAAGAGGCCAAACGAGCCAACCAGTTCTTCATCAACCAACGGTGGTTGGGCGGCATGTTGACCAATTTCCAGACCATCCGACGCAGCATCGACAAAATGAAAAAGATGGAGGCGACCCTCGCTGATCCGACTCATCAGGGCCATACCAAGAAAGAGCTCGGACAGATGCAGAAGGAAGTCGTCAAGCTCCAGAAGAACCTGTCGGGCATCCGCAACATGCGTGCCTTGCCTGGTGCAGTATTCATCCTGGATACGCGGATCGAACACATTGCGATCCTCGAGGCCAGCCGGCTCGAAATTCCAGTCATAGCCATCCTCGACTCGAACTGCGATCCGGACCATATTCAATATCCAATTCCCGGCAATGACGATGCGATTCGCTCTATCAAGTTGATTATTTCCCGCATCGCGGACGCGTGCCTCGAAGGTGCGCATCTCCGGACACAACGTGAAGAAACTGAATTTGCGGCAGCACCAGCGGGTGGCGGCGCGAAACCGACCGCACACTTGGCCGGCGTGTCAGCCTTGTAACCGCCGCATCCCGCACGACGGAATTGTTCTACTCGACCAACTGAGGAGCCCATGGCAAGTCTGAGTGATCTCGTAAAAGAGCTGCGCGAAAAAACAGGGGCCGGCATTCTGGATTGTCAGAAGGCCTTGTCCGAGAATGGAAACAGCATCGACAAAGCGATCGATTATCTTCGGCAAAAGGGATTGGCTGCGGCCCAGAAAAAAGCCGGTCGTGAAACCAATCAGGGATTGGTCCACGCCTATATCCACGCCGGAGGGAAGATCGGGGTCCTCATCGAAGTCAACTGCGAAACCGATTTCGTGGCGCGGAACGAACAGTTCAAAGCATTCGTGAATGATTTGGCCCTGCAAGTGGCGGCGTCGAGTCCCTCCTGTGTCAGACGGGAAGAGATTCCCGCAGACGTCGTCACGAAGGAACGAAGCATCTACGAAGGACAGGCCAAAGAAATGGGGAAGCCGCCGGCAGCCTGGCCCAAAATCATTGATGGCAAGCTTGAAAAGTTTTTCCAAGAGAATTGCTTGCTCGAACAGGCCTTCATCAAGGATCCGTCCGTCGTCATCAAGGATCTGCTGGCGCAACAAATCGCCAAAATCGGCGAGAACATGAATGTCCGCCGGTTCACACGATTCCAACTAGGCCAAGCATGAGTTCTGCTCACTACCGCCGCATCCTGCTGAAAGTCAGCGGAGAAATGCTGGCCGGTGAGCAGGGCTATGGCATCCAACCCTCGATTCTCGAAGGACTGGCGGACGAAATTGCCGACGTCGTCGCGATGGACGTTGAAGTCGCCGTCGTGATCGGCGGCGGCAATATCTTCCGCGGTCTGGCCGCCAGTGCGCGCGGCATGGAACGGGCCTCTGC
>JACQHN010000457.1 GCA_016199015.1 Nitrospira defluvii | reverse complement strand
TTCTTACCCGCCCACCCCGAGCCTGCCGAGACAGGCTCTTTTCCCATGGGGGGTACGTTGAGACTCTGAACGATGCGAGAACAAAGCTGGCGGACATTTTCACCATTCTGCTACCGGTCGATGAAGAGGCTGCCTTGGTTCTCGATGTAGACTTTTCGATTGAGTCGTTCCGGATGAGCGCCTGCGGCCGGCAGCGAGACAGAAGAATAGTCGTCTCTGCCGTCGAGATCAAAAAATGCGCCGATGCTGGCATCCGCACCATGTCCCAGCCCCCGGCTGACCGCATATTGGTCGGCGCCGCCCTCTTCGATGAAGAGGCCCCATCCACCGAGGTCACCCATGCCTAGCCCGGTCGAGGCCGGCAGGTCGTAGAAGTCGCTCATCATGCCGCCGTCGATGGCGAGGGCGACGCTGCCGTCCCAGGCCGCACCGCCGTTGTAAAATGGTCCCTTTGAGCCATAGCGGTCCTTGCCCTGGTAGTCCACGATCAGGCCGACGCCGAAGTGGGCGGCCGTGCCGTGACCATAACGAGCGGCTTGATGATCGTCGTCACCATTGAGATCCAGCTTCACGCCGAAGCCGAAAAAATACCCGTGGCCTTGAGAAAAATTCGCACTGCGATAGCGATCGCGGCCGTCCAGATCGACGAGCAGCCCCCACCCGCCCGCCAGACTCAGCGCGCGCTGCGCCGGATTCTTGGTGAAGACGCGGAGCCCCGACCCTGTGCCGAGGCCGAAACAGTCGTATTGGAAACCGGCGTCGTGAGGGCGCGCATCCGGAGCGTCGGCAGCGTTGTAGGCGCTTGGATAATGCCCGCCGCATTCATACGAATCGTTTCCGGACACGTCGATAACGGCTCCCACGCCCAATGGGGCGCCGAATCCAAGCGCGTAGCCGAAGCTTGTATAACGATCATCTCCGGCGCGATCCACCAGTAGGCCGAACCCGCCGAACGCTGCGCCTTGAGTAAACCGGCTGCCTTCATAGATATCCTGTCCTTCTCCATCATACAGGATGCCGAGACCTGCCAGGCCGACCCCGCCCGAGCCGGGTGACAGGCGATAGGTATCATCTCCGCTATGATCGATGACGATGCCGATCCCTCCTCGTCCCGTAGCGAGCCCAAACGGAGCGGGCTGATAGGTATCATTCCCGCTCAGATCGATGACGACGCTGTTACCGAGATCACTGTTGGGACTTGCGCCGATGAACCCACGGTACGTGTCGTTGCCGCCGAGGTCGATGATCAGCGCGGCGCCCTTCTCTAGGTCGTAGGTATTCGGACCGCGGCCGCCGACGACGAGCAATCCATACGGGGTCTGCTGAGCGAGGAGCACATCGCCCGTGATGCCGGAAATCGAATGGGCGACCGCGGTTCTATTGTGAAACACAATGTCCAGCTGTTGCAGAAGCTTTCGATTGCCGAGCCGCGCCAATCGTTGGGCGGCGGTGATCAGAGAACCGTAATCGACCTGCTGCATGAGCAGGGTGGCGTATCGGGCGGCGGCTTCGGCGTCGGAGAGCTGGGCCGGCGGAGTGATGTGAGGGCTGAATTGTTCCACGAGGGGGCGGGCCTGGGTGAACAGAAATTCCCGATCCTGTGGAGACAGATGGCGCAGCGCATGTTCACGGTCTTGATAGGCATCCTCAAGGACTTCCATGAGAAAGCCCAGGAGGTCCTCGCGTGCGAGGGTGACAGGAAATGTGAGCGGCTTAAACGGCGTGCCGGTGCGGTCCATGCCGCCTTCAAGAATGTCGATGACGGCCGGAAGCCCCTCGACGCCCGACTCCGCTGCTCCTGCGGCCAGTAGACCGGCCTGCTCAATCGTCGAAAGTCCGTCCCAGGGATCAGCGAGCGTACGCAGCACGAGACCCCGCTTGAATTTGGCGATCTTATTGGTCTGGTCGGCCAGGGTCGCACGAACCGCCGGGAGACCGGTATTGAGATTGTCGCGCAAATCCGGTTGGACGATAGTCTGCATCCGCGACACGATGGCCTGTTGCTGTCGATCCACCGGTCGGTCGAGCGGCTGGGTGACGGAAAACAGGTGCGAGATGTGGGTGCAGGCGCCAAGCAGCAACCATAGGCCCATCATCGGCACAAGGGTGAGCCATCGGCTGGGGCGGTAGCATGAGCCCATCCTCACCGGTTTCGAGTGAGAAGTATGTGGGCGGTGGAGTGAAGATAGGGAGGATAGACAGGACAATGCGGTGACGATCACAGACCCTCTCAGCCGACGCCGGGTGTGGTGGCACCGACTACACAATAGAGGGACTGTCATCCTGTGGCAAGAGGCCCGCGTCCCGCAGGCACTCGTCCGCCCAGGCTCGAATGTCGTGGGTGGCCAGATAGGCGCGCATGCGACGCATGCGGTTCCGGCGTTCCTCCAAGGGCATCTCGAGGGCTTGACGGATCGAATCGGCCACGCCCTCAAGGTCGTAGGGATTGATGACCAGGGCGTCGGTCAGTTCTTCAGCGGCGCCGGCCATGTGGCTCACGAGTAATACGCCTTTTTCCTCGGCCTGGCAGGACACATATTCCTTCGCGACCAGATTCATTCCATCGTAGACGGAACTCACGAGGGCCAAGTCCGCCATCCGGTAATAGGCCGCCAGGGTATCCAGTCCGATACGCCCTTCGCGGAACTCGATCGGTCGCCAGCGCGAGGCTTGCGGGCTGCCTGGGTGGGTGATGCTGCCGTACCGCATATTGATGTCGTTGGCAGTCTCACGGATGAGTTCTCGATAGCGCCGATAGGTTTCGACGTCGCCGCGGGTCGGCACTGCAATCTGGATGAAGGTGAATTTGCCTCGATAATGGGGATACTGCTGAAAAAACGCATCAATTGCCCAGAAACGTTTGAGGAGTCCTTTGGTGTAATCGAGGCGATCGACGCCGAGGCCGATGCGGGTCTCGGGTTCAAACACATGCAGGTTGCGCAGGACCTCCATCGATCGTGTAACTTGCGGGGACTGCGCCCGTTCGGACCAGGCGTGAAAGCCGACGCTGATGGGTCGGGCCACGAGCCGCGTGGTATGGCCCTTGTACTCGATATGGTGGTCATCGGCTTGCACGTCGGTTCCCAGGAATTCTTTCGCACATTCGACAAAGCAATGGAGAAAGGTGCGGGTTTGAAACATCACGAAGTCCCCGGCCAGCAGGGACTCGATCAGTTCGCGACGTTCGGGCAGGATGCGAAAGGCATCGGGACCGGGCCACGGTGTGTGCCAGAAGGTCGCGACCGGCTGGTTCGGAAGCGACGCCTTGATGAGGCCGGGTAGCAGGGCCAGGTGAAAGTCGTGAATCCAGACGAAGCCGGCTTTTTCACGCAACTCGTCGAGCACGACTTCTGCGAAACGCGTGTTCATGGCCTGGTAGGCGTGCCAGAACATTTTTCGATAGGCGACACGGTCCAAAGTGAGGTGGCACAGGGGCCAGAGCACTTGATTGGCATAACCCTGGTAGCCGCCCTTGATCTCATTGGTGTCCAGCCACACCCGGCGCAGACGATAGGTCGGGGCGTCGGGAGGCACGTCGACGGCCATGGTCTGGTCCACGACGTCGCGATCCGCTTTGCCGCTACCCCAGGCAATCCAGGTACCGCCGAGACGGCGCATCACAGGATCCAGCGCCGAGATCAGGCCCCCGGACGTTTTTTCCCAGATCAGGTGATTCTTGATGAGGCGGTGTTCGTAGGGTTCGCGATTCGAGACGGCGATCAGACGAGACAGGGACAGCTCGTCCTGTGACTGGAGTTCTTCTAAGGGAGCGTGAGACGCGTTCATACGTATCGAGATCCCTCTGTGTGAGTAGTTAGATGGTGCGTCAGACCCTCAATTGAAAATAGGAGTCTTTCACGTTCCTGTCAAGCGCCCATGTTCCAGTGCGGGGAGCTTGGAAACAAGAGCTGATGGCGTATAGCTGATGGCGGGAAGGGAAGAGCTGATGGCTGATAGTGGGGAACAAGAGCGTATAGCTGATGGCAGAAGCGCACGCGGGAGCTTATAGCTTATGGCAGGAATGAGAAAAGCTGGTGGTGGGAAGAGCAGAGCCGATGGTCGGAAGAAAAGGAGCTTATAGCGTATAGCTTATGGCAGGAGCGTGAATCGTGAGGTGTCTCGCGGTCCTGCCGCTAGGCCTCTGAGTCCGAGCTATCAGCCATCGGCTATTCGCTCTTATCTTCTATTGGCCATAAGCTCTTCTCTCCCTGGCCATCGGCCATCAGCTCTCATCCGAAGCTTTTTTCTTTCGAGCGCTGCCCGCTACCATGCGGAACTCGAAGAGGCGGCATTCGATCGCACCGTTGAACAGCGGGACACGGCGGGAAGGGGCCAAGCGCAAGAGGCCGGGAAGCTTCAGGTCGG
>JACQHN010000456.1 GCA_016199015.1 Nitrospira defluvii | reverse complement strand
GCGCGCTGGTCGTGCTGGTGGTGGTGGGTATCCTGACCCTCATGCGGCTGCTCATTCGTAACACACACACCGATGAGTGCAAGCGAGACCTCGATCACATCCGTCAAGTGTTCAAGGATTGCTTCGATGGGGATGGTCTCCTGCTCGGATACTATCCAGTACGAGGCGTCAGGCAAGAGACAAAAAGTAAGCGCCACGGTGTAACCAGAACCAAAGAAAAATCGATCCTGTCGGTACGCACGATGCTTCCTGAGACCCGCGTCAGAAGTTTCGGCGGGTTAACTCATCTGATGGCCGCACTCAATAGTCTGTTGCTCGCCATCGCAGTCTTTCTTCTATTTCTTCCGGTACCCAGTGCAGGCAAGTTTGAAATCCACTCAGCCGAAATCCTGCCCGCATCTGTTGCGGCCATTCTAGTCTTCATGGCAGGGTTCCTGCTGCAATGGCTCTATGTAGTTCGGAGAGAAGTCATCCGCAATGATGGATCGACCCTGTCGATTCCTACTCATGCCGGTGGCGTGGTTTACAAGAACGAAGGTGAGGAAACACTCTACCTCATCATCTCTACTAAGGATAACCAGCAGAACACCTGGGTCTTGCCCAAAGGGCATATCGAGAGTGGGGAAGGCAATGATGAGGCTGCGCTTCGTGAAGTCGAGGAGGAGGCTGGGGTGGTGGCGCAGCTGATGTGGCCGCTCGGGGAAGTCAGTTTTCTTGTTATGTCAGGCGAGGCAGAAATCCGCACGCGCGCAAAATTCTACCTCATGGGATGGCTGTTCGACATGCCGGAGGAGAGATCTGAAAACCGCGTGCTGCAATGGTTGCCGTTTGAGCAGGCGCTCAAGCAGCTTACATTTCCCGAGGCGAAGCGCATGTTGCTCTTGGCCCACGCAAAGAGTCCACGATGATGCATCTGCGGTGCGCCCGCTGGATCTCCTCGTGCACGAACCCGTCGCGCCATCCCCGCATGTGGACGATTGTTGGTGGAAGCCAATGCCAGCAATCCCTTCGACGGGGAGATGGATCTCTGATGCTCCACCGCTTTGCCATTGAAGATAGGCGAGGTACCTCCTCAGGGGATACTATCCTCACCACCTAGCAAAACCGTTTGCTGCCCTTCCCCAACTTTCTTGAATTTGTCCCCCCAGCTGTCCCCTGCGCCCATGGCTTACTACGCGTCGGAAGTGCCGGATCCTATGCAGAGATGGGAGCCTTTTACGCATGAAGACACGGTTGGTCATCGCGTTTGAGGCCGGTGCGCTCGCCGCGGCCTTGCTGTTGTGTGCGGCAGATCAATTCATGGCGCGAGAACCGACGTTGTCCAAGGTGAACCCACAGCAAGACTTGCAACAACTGCTTTTATTCTTAAAGGAAGAAACGCTGGTGCTTGGAGAGTCTTTTCCACAGTAGTGCATCGAGCCCTGGTGGGCCGCCCGGTTGGGGGATGCTGCCAAATGATCAAGCACGACCGTGAAGACTTTGCAGGTGATCGACGACCAGCCACGAGGGCGAGCTCAAGGAGGCGTAAATCCTGGCCTCTCGAAATCTACATGCTGGGACGTTTTGAAATACGAGTCGAAGGTGTGCCTCTCCCCAAGCGACGCAAGGCGCCGCACCGGCTGCTTGAACTCCTGCAGGCCATCGTCGCATCGGGAGGAGCGGCTGTGCCGGTGTCGTACCTCATCGATCAACTCTGGCCGGATAGTGATGGCGATCGGGCGGTAGCGACGTTCGCGAAGACACTCAAGCGCCTTCGTAAGTATCTCGCTATCGAGCGGGTTGTTCATCTCGATCACGGCACCGTTACTTTAGATCCGACACGCTGTTGGGTGGACGTGCGCACCTTTGAGGAGGACGTGGCTCGGTCGGAGAAAATCAGCTCTCATGTGCGCGCGAGAGGATGGACGGGGGAGCTTCAGCAGGCGTTGGCGCTCTATCACGGTCCCTTCCTGCTTGATCAACAGTTGAAACCTTGGGCGGTCACAGTCCGAGAACGGCTCCGCGAATGTTTCGTCAGGGGCGTGGCGAGACTCAGCGATCACTGGCAGAGGTTGGGTCGGCTGGAGCAGGCGATTCAATGGTTGAATCGGGGCCTCCAGGTGGACCCGCACGCTGCGCCGCTCTATGTGCCGCTTATCACGCTGCTCTCGGCGATGGGGCGGAAAACCGAGGCATCCGTGGTCTATCACCAATGCGCTCGAGTATTCGTGAAGGAATTGGGACGCACTATCCCTCAGGGCGTCCAGTACCTGTACAAAAATGTGCTCAGCTAAGAATTTGTACGACTATTGCTGGTATTTAGGTGAATCTGTCCCCCAGCCTGTCCCCCGTGTCGTGTTACAGAGGACGCCCAGTCATAGTCCTGTCGATCATCGACTGAAGGAGACCATCGATGCGTGACACGATGTTCTTCAGCAAGCTGCGAGTGCTGCTGTGTGGGTGGCGGTGGAAATCGCGTCGCCGTGGCTCGTGGCTAAAGGCGCGGCTGCGACGGCTGCGCCGGTCTGCATCGCGCCTTCGTGAAGCGTCGCTCGTGAAGCGTATCTCGTCTTGGGGCTCGGACGCGTCACGTTGTACGCCTCACGCCTCACGGTTTGTCATCGAACCCTTGGAGTCCCGTCTCCTCCTCGCGGCCGACCTCACCGGGCTGGTACAGTCCGCAGCCTTGATCGATCCCGCCGTCCCGACCAACAACGCCAGCGCTGTCGTGCAAGTCCAAAACGTCGGCAATCAGCGTGTCAATCAATCACAGGTCGGTGTCTATGCTTCACTGGACACCACACTGGATGCATCGGACGTATTGCTCGGCACCGCCAATACCGGACAACTCAACGCCGGTCAGTCGAAGAACGTCACGACGAATCTCACGATCCCGAGCACCCTCGATGCCATCACGTATCGGCTACTCGCCAAGCTCGATAACGCCAACGCGATTACCGAGAACAGCGAAGCCAACAACGTGGCCGTGGGCGGCACCATCAACGTCGCCTGGAAGTTCGGCAACGTGCCAGGTCGATCCGGCAACACCGCGCTGACCCTTCGCGATGCCGACGGCACGAGCGTGACGTTCCGTCTCACCGGCTCTGGTGTGGGCGAAGTCTTGCGCGACGGGGCGAACTGGGATGTGAAGGTGACGGGGACGACGGCCAGTTCTGCCGTCACCATCACGACCAACAGCGGCGGCAACGGTCGCGTCATGCTCAACGACGTTCACGTGTTCGGGCCGCTCGCAAGCCTCACCGCCGCGACGACCGATCTCACCGGCACCCTGGCCATCGACGGCCCGGTAAATATTCCCGGCCTCTTGCCCGGCACGATCACCCTGGGCAGCATCCAAGGTGGCACGGTGGCCGTCCCCTCGGTCGAAGCGCTCACGATTTTGGGCTCCACAACGAACGCCAGGTTCTATATCGGAACCACGCTGGGCCAAGACGGCCAGCCCGGCGGCAGCGGCGCGAATGTCGACACCTATGGGCAAGGCCGCATTGGGCTGTTCACCGTCACCGGGGCCATGAGCGGCACGGCGGTGCGGGTGGGGATCAATCCTGTTGACGGTGTCTATGGCAACGGCAACGATCAACTCATCGGCGGCACAAGCAGTTCGATCGGCGGGATCGTCATCGGCGGCGCGCTGAGCGCCGACACCCGCTTCTACGCCGGGGCCTTCCCAACGCAATACCTGCACGGCCTGACCCTTAAGCCCACCGCGGGGGATTTCCACTTCGTCAGCAACTTCAGCGGACCCAATCTGACGGCGGCCTTGCAACAGGACACCGGCAGCTCAACGACCGACACACTCACCAACAATCCGGCCATCACCGGCAGTGTCACCGATCCACAAGGGATCGCGACGTTCACCGCCGGCTTCGGCGCCACGCCGACGTTCAATGTGCTGAGCGATCGCCAGGCCGACGGCTCGTTCACCTTCACCCGGGCCCGACTGGAGCAGATCAATGGAGCCCCGCTCACCGACAGCACCTATATCTTGAAACTCCTGGCGACGGATACAGCCGGCAACAGCACTCAGATCACGGTGAGCTTCACGCTCGATACGCAGGTGCCGGTGCTGACGCTGGATCTCGATCCGGCCTCCGATACGGCGCCGGTCGGCGATCAACAGACGACGCACGACATCGTCACCCTTGTCGGGCAGACCGAAGCGCTCGTGACCGCGCTCCTTCTAGAAACCAGTCAGACCACGACTGCCGATGCGAGCGGCAACTTCAGCTTCTCCAACGTCGCTCTCGCTGTCGGGGCGAACAGCTTCACCGTCCGGGCCACCGACACCGCCGGCAATCAACGCACGGCCACGCGCACGATCACGCGACTGCTCGCGGATAGTGACGGCGACGGTATCCCGGACGCCAACGAAGGCGGCGGGCCAAACGGCGGGGATGCGAACAACGACGGTGTTCTGGATAGTCAACAAGCCAATGTAGCCTCGCTGCAGAATGCAATCGACAATCAATACGTCACGCTGGTCTCGCCGACCGGCACGACGCTGCGTAATGTGCAGGCCGGACCTGTTGCGCCCGGTGCGCCGGTTGGCGTGGACTTCCCCTTTGGTCAGTTCGGTTTTGAAGTGCACGGCGTCACGCCTGGTGCGATCGCACAGGTAACGATGCTGTTGCCGACCGGCAGCCTTGTAGACTCGTTCTACAAATACGGTCCTGAGCCGGGCGCTCCGCCGCTGAATCAAGCCCATTGGTATGACTTCAATTTCACCGGCGGCACCGGCGCGACCATCAGTGGCGACACCATCACGTTGAGCTTTATCGACGGCGCCCGCGGAGATGCAGATCTCGCGGCCAACGGGGTCATCGTCGATCCGGGGGCACCAAGCCGCAGTGCCAATCAGCCTCCAGTCCTGGCTCCGATCGGTCCACAGTCCGTGAATGAAGGAAGCGAATTGCGGTTTACGGTGACCGCGACGGATCCGAACCCGAGTGACGATCTATTCTTTGAGTTCTTTCCTCGATCTGGAAACCTATTCGGTGCTCAGTTCGTTTCGACCGGCGTCAACACCTACGAGTTCATCTGGACCCCTGGGGAGGGAGAGGGCCCTGGTGAGTATCAGGTTCAGTTTAATGTCATTGACGGGATTAACCCACCCAGTTCTGAGATCGTGACCATCACGGTCAACGAGGTCAATCAGGCCCCGGAGATCATTGTTACAGGGCCAACGACAGTGAATGAGGAAAACTTCTTGGAACTGAATGTCAGAGGCCTCGACTTGGACTTACCGTTGAATGTGTTGTCGCCGGTCACGGTTACTGGGTTGCCGGTGGGGGCTACGTTCGATGTGGTAAATGTCGCCGCCAATGTCTACTCGTTGCAGTGGACGCCGACGGAGGCAGATGGTCCTGGCGTCTACGACGTGATCTTCACAGTGAGTGATGGTCAGGGCGGGGTGACCGCGCAGCCTGTTTCGCTCACAGTCAACGAAGTGAACCGGCCGCCGGTGATTGTCTCGATTGACGGGCCGCCTGAGGTGGATGAGCAGACGGAATGGCAGGCGGTCGTGACGGCCTCGGACCCGGACCTTCCGGCGAACACACTCTCGGCAAGTCTGGATTCGACAGCGGTTGCGCTAGGTGTCACGATCACGCCGGGAACGACCACCAACACGTGGAATCTCCGCTGGACCCCAAATGAAGCGCAGGGAGTGTGGCCGCGGCCTGGCGTTTACAATTTTGGGGTTGTGGTGAGTGATAACGTGCCGGGGAGCCCGTCGGTCAGCCAGACGGTGGCGGTGACTGTCAACGAAGTGAACCAGCCGCCGGTACTGAACGCGATCGGAAATAAGACAGTGGTAGAGGGGACTCGCCAACTGGAATTGGCGCCGATCGGAAACTGGGCCGTGGCGGAAGCGACTCCCGGATTACCAACACTGTCATTTCCTGTGACGGCGACAAATCAAGGCCCGGGGGTGCCGCCGCTGACATTCACGGCGACGGCGACAGATGACGATCTGCCGGCCAATAATCGGACATTCAGTCTCGCAGCGCCGAGTGTCGTCCCGCCAGGAGCGATCGGCGGGGTGCCGGCGGGGGCCCAGATCGACGGCACGTCGGGTGAGTTTGTCTGGAACCTCGACGAGTCTCATGTGGGCAACACCTACGCCTTCGATGTGGTGGTCAAGGACGGGTCCGGGACCACGAACGACAGCGACTTCGAGACCATCACGGTGACGGTCATAGGGAACGGCCAGCCGAATAACCTCACGTTCAGTCTCGAAGCTCCGCTTGTGGTACCCCCCGGTTCTATCGGCGGAGTGCCGGATGGGGCCACGATCAATTCAATGACCGACCTGTTTGAATGGGCGCCGACGGAATTGCAGGGAGGGAATACCTATGCGTTTGATGTGGTCGTGACCAGTGGGGCAGAGACCGACCGCGAGACGATCACGGTGACGGTCGATGAAGTGAACCGGCCGCCGGTGATTGAGTCGATCAACGCGCCGGCAGCTGTAGACGAGATGACGCCGTGGCAGGCCCTAGTGACCGCTTCGGACCCTGACCTTCCGGCCAACACGTTATCGGCAGGTTTGGATTCAGCAGCGGTCGCGTTCGGCGTGACGATCACGCCCGGAGCGACGCTCAACACGTGGGATCTGAACTGGACGCCGAGTGAAGCGCAAGGGCCGGCCGAGTATACCTTCAATGTCGTGCTGAGCGACAACGTGCCGGGGAGTCAACCAGTCAGTCAGCCAGTGACGGTGACGGTGAACGAAGTAAACCGGCAGCCGGAACTAGTATCGATCGGCAACCAAATCTGGAACGAAGAAGAAACCCACACGATTGTGCTGAATGCAACGGATCTTGACCGACCGGTGCTGAACACACTGACGTATGGGGCAACCGGCTTGGGCGGTGGCCCGTTGCCAGTTGGAGCAAATTTTGACGCGTCAACACGGACGTTTATCTGGAATCCGACAGAGTTGCAGGGAGGGACAGGAGAGGTGTTTACCGTGGTCTTCACAGTCACGGACAATGGGACGCCAGTCTTGAGCGACAGCGAGACCATCACGATCACGGTGAACGAAATCAATAAGCCGCCGGTGCTGAGTGCGATTGTGCCGGAGCTGATGGATGAGGAGACCGTGCAATTCGTGCCTTTGACGGCCACGGATCCCGACCTGCCGGCAAACTCGTTGACGTTCGAGCTGAACGGGGCGCCGGTCTGGGCGACGATTGTGCCTGAAACTGATCCGCAAACACCCCATGCCCAGCAACTTCGCCTCGCCCCGGATGAGGCAGCGGGGCTGTGGCCGGCGCCGGGCGTCTACACGTTCGATGTGGTGGCGCGCGACGGGGCGTTGGGAACTCCTGATCCCGTATCGGTTCAATCGGTGACAGTCACGGTCAACGAAGTGAATGTCGCGCCAGAGTTGGGTCCGATAAACATTCAGATAGGCGCTGGTGGGGCCGGCTGTTTCGGAGCGCCAATAACAATTGTCATCACTGCTACCGATCGTGATATTCCCCAACAGGCGCTGACATTTACTGCTTCTGGATTGACACCGGAGATGACTTTCGATCCCGCAACGAGGACCTTTGATCCAACGACCGGAACATGGTCACAGACCTTCACATGGACCCCGAGCACCCCAGGCGTTGCACCTACCGTCACCTTTACAGTGAGTGACGGGGTATTGACAGATTCTGAGCCCATTACCCTTCCCCTCTCGGGAGATCACGTTTGCTGGATCAATCCTGCCGGCGGTGATTGGAATGTGGCGTCGAACTGGAGTACGGGAAGGGTCCCAACAGCGACCGATGATGTGGACATTCACCAGCCTGGTGCGTACACCATCACGCACAGCTCGGGCACTTCGATAATCAAGAGTCTCACATCCGAGTATCCGATCATTTTGACGGGCGGCACACTGGAAGTTGCAGAGCCAGTGGAAATGAATGGCGCGCTCCTGACGTTGATGGGCGGCACATTGAAGAACGCCACGGTGAACGGGACCGGAGTTGGTGGCGTGGTGATTCAAGTGGATGAGCCAGGCGGGACCTTGGACGGTGTGACGCTGCAAGGGCCATCCTCGGTAATGGTTTCGCCGCTCGCTCAGCTCATCATTGAGCGGGGGTTGACGATCAATGGGGATTTTGGCAGCGGGACCAGGGGCGTACTGCTTGTGTTCGGGAATATTCTGGTGAATGGCAGCTCTGGAAGTACACAAGCCATCGGCGGAACCTCTGGACAGATCGATCTGAGGGTGGGCTCCAGCCTAAGCGCGTCCCCAGGCGTCACGTTGGATTTGGGAGACATGATAGGTATCGCCAGCTTTGCCAGCAGCATCGGATCCGCCGACAGTACGACAGTGGGACGCGGTTACATCCAAATTACCGGCAATGGGAGCTTAGAGCTGTTCAATTTCACCAATCACGGTTACGTTGATGTGTTCGGAGGGCTGTCTGTATCGGGACCGTTTGTGAGCCACGGGAATATCGAGGCCCACGGCGGATCAAACCTATCTTTCCCGGAGTTTGATAATCAGGGCAATGTCTGGGTGTTTGCAGCAGGGCCAGGCGGCGAACTCACCGCCACAATCACCATGACGGACATCAATCCACTCATCAATCGCGGCGTGATTGAAATTAGAGACGGTCTCACTGTGAATCTCAACGGATCACTGCTCAATACTGGTGCGGGGCAAGTGTTTTTGGGACTAGCTACGGGGGTAGGCGGTAACGGTCAGCTTCAGGTGTTTGGTGATGTGACGAACGATTCGGGCGCGACCGTCTGGCTGAGAGATGGGTTGATGACGGTAGGCGGCACGTTGAGAGATGGGTCGACCGTGAGCGGCACACTGACCAACGACGGCACCATCCACCTCCAGGGGGGCGTTCTTACGGTGAACGGCGATTACACTCAATCTTCAACTGGCACACTGAGCACTGAGCTGGCTTCCGTAACGGACTTCGGTCGCCTGGGTATTACCGGCATGGGGACTCTCTCCGGCCTCTTACAAGCCGGTTTGGTGGGTGGATTCACCCCTTCGCTGGGGCAGGCATTTCAGTTCATGATGTTTGACGGAGGGCTGACGGGGTTTTTCGCAGCGTCAGAGCTTCCAGCTGGGTTAGTACTGGATGATTCCGATCCCTTTAGTTTGAGCTTGGTGGTTACCTAGTGACTTCAGCTTGTCTTGATGGGAGGCAGGCAGTTGGAATTACTCATAAGTCAGAAATATAGGCGACACTCGGATGCCTGAAGAACGAGCGCACCAGTTTGGGATTGTTGCCGATTTCGGC
>JACQHN010000450.1 GCA_016199015.1 Nitrospira defluvii | reverse complement strand
GGATCGTCGTCCACGACGAGAACAGTATGGTCAAACGTCGCGGCAGTCATATCTCCCTCCGTCTCGTCACGGAATTCTGAATGCTGAATTCTGAATGCTGAATGTTCGGAGAGGACGGAGCACGCTCAGTCTTTACTCCTGTCCGAGTGGTGAGGATGATGCTGTTCAGAATGGTGAGGACTTCTCGGCATTCGCTCACAAGATCATCGAGGCTGCTACCTTCGAGCACCTTCGCTGCTTGCAGGAGCCTGAGCCAATAAATCGTTTCCCTGGCCTCCTTCGCGGCAATCGACATTTTGGCCGCAAAATCCTTCCGGCTCTGCGCACCGATGGCTTCCTCGACGTTTGCCCCAATGGAAGTTCCGGAACGCAGGAGTTGTTTGGAGAGAACGAATTCTTTCTGCTCCATCTGGAGGTTTCGACAGAACGCGACGATTCTCACCGCGAAGGCAAAACTCTTGTCCTGAATCACATTCTTTCGTCTATCCTTCCCCACGACTCTCTCCTCCTCATAATTCATTCAGCAATGCGCGGTGACTCTTCCGCCTGCCGGTTTCATTCATATTTCAGCGTTCAGAACGTTTTGACGAACATTCATCATTCAAAATTTCACGGCATTCCTCTGTCGAGACATTCATCATTCAGAATTCATCATTCAGAATTTCACCGTCACCCATCCCATCACCCGCCTGCCAATGGTGTCTCCCAACGGGTGTTCCTTGTGTTCGTCATTGAGCGCGTTGAAGACGGAGATTGCCACCTCCGCATCGCGCATGTACCCGGCCGCGGCTTTCTGCTGCCAGAAGCGATACCCGGCGCGAAGATTGAGCAGGTTGTAACTGCCGATACGGTCGAGCGGGACAGTCACGCCGGTTGTCGGAATGCTCGCCAATGTCGTGAAGGTTTGCGCGATCGGGTAGGTGGATGCGCCGACATAGTAGTACGTGAGCTCTCCGCTCAGGCCGTTCTCCCATTCGGTCCGGAGGCCCGCGCTGACTTTCGATCTCGGGGCGCCCCTTCTGACCGTCCCACTGAACGATTGGCCGATTTCCTCATAGGCATAGTTGGCGAATCCGCTGAGCCAGCGACTGGCCAGAAACTCGATTCCGGCCTCGCCCCCATAGATGTCCGCAGACCCCTGGTTGTTGACGAATTCGGAGACGCCGCTGGCGGTGATCCGGCTACCGATCAAATCAGAGACATGGTTGAAGAACAGATCCGCGCGGACCCGCAGGCGATGCTTCCAGTACCAGCCTTGATACCCGGCCTCATAGGAAATGATCTGTTCGGGGGCGAGTCCGGTCGATCCCGAGACTGGAACGGTGGAGGAGATTGAGGGCGAAAACGGCACCCCAGTGGGAATCGTCGTGGTCACCCGTTGGTCTTGATGAGACTCGAAGAGGGTTGGCGGACGATAGGCGACGGAACCGGAGAGATGAAACGTGTGGCCCTCAACCGGCTGATACAGGATCGCCAGGCGCGGGCTCCAGGTGCCGTTGATCTGGGTATGCAGGTCGTAACGAATGCCGGAAACAATGGTCAGTGCCGACGTCGCATGCCATTCGTCCTGGATGAACAGCCCCAGCCGGTCTTCCCGGCTGAATTGGTCGATGGCGCTGC
This sequence comes from Nitrospira defluvii, assembly GCA_016199015.1. GTDB lineage: Bacteria > Nitrospirota > Nitrospiria > Nitrospirales > Nitrospiraceae > Nitrospira_A > Nitrospira_A defluvii_B. The sequence goes on along the minus strand of JACQHN010000450.1, from coordinate 3,828 downwards.
TCGACAGGGAGTTGTGACGATAGGTGAGGCCGTACAGCATCCGGTTCGTCGCCCAGAGATTCGCCGCATGTTGCACATCCACGTTATAGGTGTTTCCGGAGAAGGGATTGGTTGAACTGCCGTTGCGATCGGTAATGCGGAGCAGGTTGACCAGTTGGGGGCTAGGGCTAGTCGTCGGGTCGTCGGTATAGCCCGACCACCAGGCCCGAACGAGGAACGCCCCCTGTTCATAGAGGACGTTGGCATAGCCGAGGGACGAACGAATGGAATTACTTGTGACTTCGCCGACCTGCCCATCATAGCGATTGGTCTCGACGAGCCCCCCTGACACCTGGAGTTTTGACATCGATGACAAGGCATACTCGGTCTGCACATTGAACTTGTGCGACCGAAACGCCAGGGCATCTCGATCCCGCCATTGCTGCGTCTGATCGCGGCCGACGGAGAGGCGATACCCGAATTTTCCGACTGTGCCTGCATGGATAGCGGCGCTGCTGATCGTCCCTTGCTCTCCCCCGCCGAATTGAAGCGTCGTTCCTTTCATCTCCTCAGGCGACTTGGTGATGATATTGATCACTCCGTCAAACGCGTTGAACCCATACACCGCGGAAGCAGGCCCTTTGAGGACTTCAATGCGTTTGATTTCAGGAAGCGTCACGGGGATGGATTTCCAGAAGACGGTTCCCTGGACGTCAAGATAAATGGAGCGTCCATCCACCATGACCAGCATCTTGTTCGCAAAGGGCTGGTTGCCTCCTCTGGCACTGACGTTGAAATCGGCTCCTGTCATCTGCATGACTTCAAGGCCTGGAATACGACGAAGCACGGTCGGCAAATCGACCGCCCCCGATTGGCGGATATCCTCATCGGTGATGACATAGACGTTGGATGGCGCTTGTGAGATCGGCTGTTCGTAGCGTGAGGCAATGCTCACCGTCTCCTCTTCCTTCAAGAGTTGCAGTTCGTCGCTGCTTCGGGCCGAGGCGACGATGTCAGGGAACTCCATACCCGGCGGCTCGGCCTGCGCGAAGCCGTTGATGCTCACCGTCAGGAGTGCGGCCAACATCGGCTGTCCGATTCTTTTCAATTCAGAATTCATCATTCAAAACTCAGTATTCAGAACTTTGGGCTACTTCATCCTTCCCCTCATCCCCGCCTTCTCCCCTCACCCCTCCCCTCTCCCCGGTGGGGAGAGGGGAGGGAGAGGGGCAATTCCCCTCGCCCGCTGGGGAGAGTTGGGGTGAGGGCTTAGCGGCCTCGGCTATGCGGTGCAGGACTCCTTCCAGATTCATCAACACGTCGTGATTCCAGAAACGGAGAACGCGGTACCCCTCTTGAACTAACGAATGCGATCGACGTTCATCTGCGTCTGTCTGCAACGCGTGCTGTCCGCCATCCAACTCGATAGCCAGTTTGAGTTCCAGACAACAGAAATCCACGATGTATGGCCCAACAGGATGTTGCCGTCGAAACGTGAGTCCGCTGAGCTGTCGTGAACGGAGCGCTTTCCAGAGTGTGCGTTCCGCATCCATCTGCTCGCGTCGGAGGCGACGCGCACGGTCTCGTCGTGTTGTAAGAGTGGTTGTGCGTTTCACGATCAGTTTTGCTCTCCGTTCGTCTTACTCACCCTGACTCTCTCCCCTCAACCTCTCCTTCTCCCCTCGGGGGAGAAGGAGAGGTTGAGGGGGCAACTCAGAACTCAGCATTCATAATTCAGCACTCCTTCAAAAGGTTGCATTCACCCCGAAGAAGACGCGCCGGCCTGGCTCAGGAAAACCAGGATTCCGCTCGTAATTGGCGTCCAACAAATTCTCGACGGCGACATAGGGCTTGATGCCTTTCCACAACTCGTAGGACACCTTGGCATTCACCAGGAACAGATTGATGTGACTGGGCAGTCGAGTCGGAGACGAAAAGTCGGCGAACGTGAATGGCGCGCCATCAATGTACGAGACCTGGACAAACCCGCTGACACCGATCGGCGATTGATACATCAGTCGAGAATTGACCTGGTGGTAGAAGGTGCTGCCCGGCGCCTGGCCGCGGCTCTCAAAGTCGATATTCGTGTAGGTGTAATCGGCAGAGAGGGAGAATGCCTTCGTCACTGTCGCAATAACACCGGTCTCGAGGCCCTGCGCAAGCAACGACGTCAGATTCTGATCCTGTGTCAGGTTGCCGGGCAGTCGAACAAAGGCGATGACATCGTCCAGTTTGTTTCGGAATCCGGTCGCGCTCAGTGTGATGCGATCACCCCAGAATGACTGCTCGACTCCGGCGTCCACGGAAAAGTTCCGCTCGGGCTTCAGTTCGGGATTGCCGATTCCGCCGAACAGATTCAATAGCCGAGGGAGGCGACTCTTGTCCCCAAGCGCCGCATGCAGTCTCGTGCTGATGAAGGGTTGATAGACCACCGACCCCCGAGGGTTATAGGACTGGATCGTGCGTCCCCCGCCTGCATACAACAGGTCATAGCTCAGCCCTGCGGTCAGTAAGAGGTTCGAGACCGGCGCATATTCGGTCTCGACGAAGAAATCCGTTGTGAGCGACTCTTGCTGTTCCTGCGACCCTAGAAAAAGGTCTTCGCGTCTATGCCGATCTTGCTTGATGAACATGCCGGTCTTGAGCCGCAGAGTCTTCACGAGGTCCAATGCGCCTTGCACATTGGCCCCATACACGTCGTTGAGATCGCGGCTCAGTCCGTTGTTTTGGGAAAAAGACTGGTCTGGGTAGAAGGCGAGATCATTGCTAAAGCGGTCGTAGTAGGCGTTGCCGCGCAACTCGAGCCGGTTCCACACCGTGGTGGTACCATACAAATCAAGGTACTGCCGTTTCCAGGCAGGAAACTCGGTAAAATTGAGCCCCGTGCCAAGCCGTGAGCCGCCTTGGAGATTGGTGTTCACCGGATTGTCCAATGCGGCACTGTAGTACCCGGCCTGGAAAGCAATTCGATCCTTTGCGCTGAAGTCGTAGCCGAGATTGACCGACACGTTGCTCTTTTCATAGCCCGAATGTTCCCGGAAGGCCGTGCGCTGCGCCGTCGTGGGGGCAAAATCTGCTGCCAAGGGAAAGCCGTTGCTGAGGCGATAACTGCCGGTGATAAAGTAGTTGAAGCCTCCTTTTTTCCCACCGTGTTGGAGCCAATAGTCCTGGGAATTATGCGCTTCATACGACGTCGTTATCCGTGTGGTCGGGCTGTCGGTCCCTCGTTTAGTGACGATATTGATCACAGTACCGATTGCGTTGGGGCCATAGGCTGCATCGACCGCTCCCTTCACGATTTTTATTTTTTCGACGTTATCAATGGGAAGATTGTTGAGATCCACGTCGCCGAAGAACGGATCGTAAACGGGGCGTCCGTCGATAAACACGATCGTCTGCCTGGCGGAGAGTCCTCTGGAGACGGCCGACGAGGGATTCTTTCCTCCGCCGACGGAGAGAAAGAGTCCCGGAACGAACCGCAGCGCATCCGCCACGTTGCGGGCGTTCTGATCGAGAATGTCCTGCGCACTGATTTCGTACACGCTGGATGTCGGACCTAACGGCTGCTCCGAAGAGGGTACAAGCTCCCCTAGCAGGAAGAGTTCTGGTTGCTGCTCTTCCTCGATGAATTCCAGTGCTTGTTTGCCCTCTGTCGAGATGGTGAGATCTTCCGGCCTGGCAGACCCGGACAGCGCACTCGTCGAGGGGGCGGCTGGAACCGGCCCCGGACAGATTCCGACAAGGCTGGCCGACAACACTGCGGCCAACATCGGGTGACCGGGTCTTTTCAGTTCAGCATGCATCGCTCAGCACCAGCACTTCGATCCTTCCCCTCATCCTAACCTTCTC
>JACQHN010000449.1 GCA_016199015.1 Nitrospira defluvii | reverse complement strand
GCTGGGATTCGAACCCAGGGCCCTCGCTTAATTGTTCAACCGCTTCTTTGTATTTAGTTTTCTGAAAGGCAGCGTCTTGAGCAGCATGGAGCTGCTCTTTCTCGGTCATCGAAATGATACCTCTCCGTTTAAGGTCTGATTCGATATCCCGTACGGTCCTACGAGCCGTCTTGATCTCTGACTGATATTTATCTGGATTATTCCCACTGTACCGATCGAAGCGGTCGGGCCACTCACGAAGCTCTGTCCTAGCGCGTTCCAAATCTTCCAGTGTCTACATCTAGACCATTTCCGCCCCTCTCTCAGACCGCCGCGAGGCTATAGCTTGTATTCTTACTTCCACCCTCGTTGCGGGTGAGCACCCCTTGATCAATCAGCTCCTTGATATCACGCTGGGCAGTAGGCATAGAACATTTCGCGAGGGCTGCCCATTTTCTCGCCGTCAGCTTGCCTTCAAATCCGTCAAGGAATCGATTCAGTACTTTCCGCTGGCGTTGATTGAGAGTGATCCCTGTATGGCGTTGCCAGAAATCTGCCTTGCGCAGAACATCCGCGCACCCGACCTCGGCGGCGTCTATCGCTTTTGACACGCATTCGATAAACCAGAGAAGCCGTTGAGTAATATCGAGGTCACCTTTTTGAGTAGCTTCGAGCGATGCGTAATACGCTGGCCGCTCACGGCGAATCTCGCCCGCCAGACTATAGAATCGCTGTGGTGACTGCTCTGAGCGGGCAAGACTCCGTTCTGCTAGCGCTCGCGCAATCCTACCGTTGCCATCGTCGAATGGATGGATGGTGACGAACCAAAGGTGTGCGATCGCCGCGTGGAGGATGCCATCGATTGTGAGTGGTTCATTGAGCCACGAGAGTAATGCCTCCATCTCAGCGTCAACTCTCTCAGCTGGGGGAGCTTGATAGTGCAGCTTCTCATGTCCGACCGGACCTGAGATCACTCGCATCGGGCCATCGGCATCATCCCGCCAGCCACCGGTCTTCACCTTGCGCAACCCCGAATAGCCCGTCGGAAACAGAGCTGCCTGCCATTCATACAGTCTTTCGCGGGTGAGAGGTGTATCAAGTTGGCCCGTGGCATCAAGCATCATGGCGACAATGCCCTCAATGCGGCGGTCTTCTGGACCGAGGGCAGCCCCAGGGACGCCAAGACGGCGTGCCACCGAGGAACGGACGCTCGCCGGGTCCAGGCGTTCGCCTTCTATTTCTGACGTTTTAACGGCCTCTTCGGTCACAGCCACTAGTTCGGCCTCAAGGCGTAGCTCGAAGCCCAAATGCATCATCTTGCCAAGGAGCCGGCCTTGCTTAAGGTGGGCGTCGCCCAGCGGGTTGAGCAATTGCTGAGCATTCCAGCGGAAATGTGGCCAATCAGAGGATTCCCAGATATACACATTCGCCTCATATCATGATGCAAATATACCTGAATTCGCATCATGATGCCAGATATTCACATCACTAAGTGATGCAAATTGGAGGCAATTCGAATCATTGGCTGGAATGTCGAAAGTGTAGCGCTCACTCACCCCGAGGTGCGCGTACTTTTTCTTCCACGCGTAGAAGGTCTGCTCGGCGATCCCGAGCTGTCGGCAGAGGTCGCTGATGGGGGGTCCGGAGTCGGCTTGGCGGAGGGCGTAGACGATCTGCTCTTCCGGAAATTTCGACCGCTTCATGGGTCCACTCCTTTCGTCGAGGACCGCCGAAGCTGCCATCTTACTCTCGTTTTAACCTGCCCTCGTTTTCGGGGGAGACGTCACATACGATCTCTACCCTTCGTAACCACCTGGCCCTCTATCTATTTATGACGTGAAAGCATCCTGCGGCAAATATGATTTATAACGGTTCGGTTCCTTCGCTGAGGATCTGCAAGTACCGATCATAGACGAACAATCTGTTCCGTTGTCTGCCAGTCAATTCCCGTACTATTTGCAACCTCGCTAGCAAAGCCATCCCGTTTGTCGCAGCCGGAAAAGACAGCCCTGTACGTTGACAAATGTCTGGAAGGGAAAGAAGAGGCCGTTCACGAATGGCCGTATGCACACGCAGCGCTGATCCAGCAGCGCGACCACTCTTCTGTATCTTTACTTCGTCTGTACTAAACAATTCCACGAGACGCTGTGCCGTTGTCACGGCTCCTTTCGCCGTCGTCCGCACCCCCTCCAGAAAAAAATCGATCCAGGCTTCCCAATCTCCTTTTCTGCGAACCTGATCGAGGTGGGCATAGTACAGGTCACGGTTTTGCTTAAAATAAAGACTCAAGTAGAGAAGCGGCTCGGCCAGCATACCCGCATGGCACAGAAGTAATGTAATGAGGAGTCGTCCCACCCGTCCGTTTCCATCGAGGAAGGGATGAACGGTTTCGAACTGAAGGTGTGCCAGAGCCGCTTTGACCAGCACAGGCAGTGCACTCGTTTCGTCATGAATAAATCGCTCAAGCTGCGCCATGCAATCATCAACGACCTGCGGTGGTGGCGGAACGAAATGCGCATTACCGGGCCGCGTTCCACCAATCCAGTTCTGCGAGCGACGAAACTCACCCGGTAATTTGTCACTGCCCCGACCGCG
>JACQHN010000451.1 GCA_016199015.1 Nitrospira defluvii | reverse complement strand
GAGAGGATCGGACGACGGAGCAGGTATTCATGAATAGTCCGGGCTAGAGGGGTGGGCTATTGAATTTCTAGTGTACCAACAGAGTTGTTCGGGAGCCTGCTAACGCCGGTGAAGAGAGGGTGACATCGTGGCGACATGGACATATCGCTGCATGGCCCTGAAGATAGGCGCAACGGTGCTGCTCGCCGTTCTGCTCGTGAGCACCAGCGAGGCGGTGACGGAAGTACAACCCGACATACCGATGTATCACACACCCCATCAAGTCACCCCCAGAGCCCGCATCGGGGGAACCTTGAGAGGCAGCGAGGGCGAAGACCCCGCTGTTGCCGCACTCGTTCCCGACCACGTCGGTATCACCGTCAAGCAACATCCGGCGCTCAATTGGTTCCTTTCCAAGCACACATCATTACCGATTAAATTCACCCTGATCGATGAGCGATCGATTCGTGCGTTGGTTGAACAGTCCATCACGCCCCCGAACCAAGCCGGTGTTCACACCGTCAAGCTGGAAGACCTCGGCTTTGCGCTTCAGGCGAACGTCCAATACCGGTGGTATATCTCCGTGATCAAAGACGAGGACTCTCCCTCACGTGATATCGTCACCGGCGGCATGATTGAGCGCTGTGAGTTCAGCGAGTGCATGGTGCTGGGCGCCACGAATACCTGTACCCATGAAGCGGTGATGACGAGTGCCGCAAAGGGTTTCTGGTATGATGCGATGGCCTGCTTATGCCATCTCATTGAATCCGATCCAGGGGATGTGGGGCTGCGCAAACAGCGGGCGGCCTTGCTCAAGCAAGTCGGCCTGCATGACGTGGCCGAATGGGATCTTGCGCAAGCCCATGCCCGCCGGCGCGAGTGAGATCCCATAATCCGTACAATCCACTGGGCTAGGCAAGATGGTACCTCTCAAACTCACCCTGCTGCTTGTTGTCGCTATGACGGGGCCGGGGTCATGGCACAATGCTTCCTGGCTGCCGTTCTCGCCTCCGGACAGTGACGCAGCCGATCTCGTCACTTCTCCTGAATTGCGCATGCCCCTGTATAAACCGCGAAAAGACAATGCGCCACGGGCACGTATCGGCGGACAGAACAGAGGTGTTGAGTCGGGGGTCCCCATCCTGATCGCCTTGGTTCCAGATCATGTCGCCTTTACGGTCAAAGGCAATCCGTCACTCTGTTGGTACCTGTCTATGCAAACCGCTCGGACGGTGACCATTACGGTGGTCGACTCCCGTGGAATTCGCCCGGTTCTTGAACAATCACTTCCTTCGCCTATTCGCGCCGGTATCCACTGCACCAGGCCGCGGGAGTATGGAGTGGAGTTCAAGGAGCAGGAGGCCTATCGGTGGTTTGTGACACTAGTGGTGGACCCAGACAGACCGTCACAAGACGTGGTGGCAGGCGGAATGATCGAACGGATCTCATTTGATGAAGCCTGTGCCCTCGGCATGCCCTGTACCTGGACTGCCTGTAACAGAGAGGCGATTGATCGCTATTCCGAGTCAGGCTTGTGGTACGACGCCATTGTCTGCCTGCTTGAACTGATCGAGCACGATGAGGACAAGCAGACGTTGCAGCGAATGCTCGATCACCTCTTAAACCAGGCCGGGGTTGACCTGCCGAGTTAGCGTTGATCCCCATTCTCCACGGGATTGCGCAGAGTTATTATTTTCCCCGCCAGCTTGTGCTCCGGCGGTGCCGTGTTATCGACTCAGATCCGTCCTCGCCTCTGGTTGGAGACGGTTTCTCTGAGTGCATATCCTTATCCATAGTGGCTCCCTGACGAATCATTTGCCCCACGCAAATAGAATCTCGCACAAGTTTTACGCCAACCGACTGCGCCTTTCTCTGCCAACGCCGTGGCACGGCTGTTGCTGCATTGCTTGAGTATACGAAGCCCGTTCGACGCCCCTTGAAAGGCGCAGAACCCATGCAACACCGAAAGGAGCCTGACGTGGAACTCGTCATGGGCGGCCTACTGATTGGAGTGAGTGGCATACTGCTGCTGTTGGTCGTCGCCGCATGGAAAGATCCTGCCTCACGGCAGGCTGAAACCCATCCTCGCCACAGGGAAGTATGAGCGTACAGACAGCATCCACGAGCAGCGGACTCGCGCGCCTTGATCATTGAGAAACACACGAGGAAAGGTTCGCGTTTCCGCTCCTCTCCTGCAAAGGAGTTACACCATGAATCGATTCGTGTACTTGAGAACGCACAAACGTCAGCGAATGACCGTGAGTCTGCCCATTGATCTCTTGGAGCGCATGCGCGATGCCGCGTACTGGACTCCAGACACCACCATGGCCGGTCTCATTTCATCGGCGCTTGAGGATCTCCTCAAACATCTTGAGTCGCAGAATGGCCACCCATTCTCGCCACGACTCCAAGACCTGAAACCAGGCCGGCCTCGCACCAACAATAACCATGACACTACTGTATCTGAAGACATACAGTCTGTATCCAGTCAGATACGCGCTTAGAGCATCGGACTCACCTCTCCGCGTCGTTTGCGTCGAACACTCCGCGAATCGCCTCGATTCTCACAGAATCCACGCATTCCGTTCGTGTTCCCCAGCCGCCCCATAAGCATGCATTTTGCGAGAGATCATCTTGACCTAAATAGGATCCCACTCTTTGCGTATGTCCGACGATACCCGAAACGGCCAGTCAAGGGTCCACGGTATGTCATGCGCGCGCGAATGCAGGCCTGTCACATCGTCCATCCCAACCCATGCCCTTCCCCCTAGGCTGATCGATACCCCATGGATGACCAACCACACAGGATCCGCTTGCGACAGTCTGCCCTCCCCCTGTGCGGAGGGATCGTAATCTTGTGTAGCGCCATCGCGACCCAGGCTCAGGGGGTGTCTCCCGCCCCTTCCGTCCCGGCAGAAGAAACGCTCGCCAGCGAGGAACTCGAATTGCTCAAAGAAGAAGAAGCCGTGAGCATCGCCACCCGCCACGAACAACCCATCTCCCAAGCCCCCTCCAACGTCTACGTCATCACGGACGAAGACATTCGGCATTCCGGCGCAACAGATATCCCCGCAATCCTCCGCCGAGTGCCAGGTCTGGATGTCATGCAAGTGACCGGAGCGGACTTTAATGTCAGCGCGCGGGGCGACAACCAGCTGTTCGCCAACAAGGTTCTGGTCATGGTGGACGGGCGATCGATCTACATCGACGGGCAAGGGCTCGTGTTTTGGAAATCCCTTCCTGTCACGCTGCCGGAGATCAAACGGATCGAAGTGCTCAAAGGGCCGGCCTCGGTCGTGTATGGATTTAACGCCTTCGACGGGGTCATCAACATCATCACGAAATCCGCGCAAGAACTCAAAGGCACCACACTGCAGTTCGGCGGCGGCGAACTCGGCACGATCTCCAGCGCAGCCGTCCATGCGGGAACGGCCGGCAAACTCGACTACCGACTCTCTATCGGCCGTGATCAGAACCAGGGGTGGCGCAACCATGACGCGCTGGCCTTCCGGTCGAATAAGTTCAATGTCCAGACCCAGTACAACTTCTCGTCCGACGCCTCGCTACGCGTCGCCGGAGGGTTCATCGATACCAATCGCTTTGATGGTCCCGTCTCAAACGTCCAGATTCCCCATTCCCAATTCAACCAGGGCTACACGGATGTCCAGTATCAGTTTCGCAATCTCTCCGTGCGCGGCTGGTGGCAGGGCAACGACATTCCCGTCGAATCCGCCACCCACCCGCTCCTCTCGCGGTTCGTCCGGCAAACCAACGCCATAGGCGGTTCGAATGTCTCTTTCACCACGAACACCTATAACATCGAGACGCAACACAGCCTCGACTTCGGCCAGACCAACCGGCTGAGCTATGGCGTCAATTACCGCTACAACACGGTCGACGGCAGTGCCGTCTCGGAATTGGGGCGAGAAGATCGTCTCGGGTTCCATCTTCAGGATGAGTGGAAGATGCTTCCGTCCCTCACCCTGGTGGCAGGGGTGCGCTACGACCTGCACACCAAAATCGCCGGCGCCTGGAGTCCACGGGTCGCCCTGGTCTACAACCTGACTCCGGAACATACGTTTCGCATCAGTGGATCTGTGGCCTATCGGCCTCCGACCCTGTTCGAGTCGAATCTCGATCTTCGGATCTTGCCGACCGTTCCACCTCTGTTCGCGCCGATCCCGCTGTTTGGGTCGCAGAAGCTCAATCCCGAGCAAATCATTTCCTATGAAGCCGAGTATCAAGGCTGGTGGCTGAAACATCGACTGCGAACCAGGCTCGACCTGTTTTTCAATCACCTGTCGGACCTGATCAATTTTCAAACCGTGGAGACAACCAGAACGCTCATCAACGGCGGCGAGGCGGATATTTACGGTACTGAAGCGGGACTGGAATTTCTGGCCACCCGATGGCTGAGCGGCTTTGCCAACGTGTCCTACCAAAAGATCGGGCAAACCTTCACCGGTGTCTCGCGCCGCGGAGGGCCAGACTGGAAAGCCAATGTGGGGATCCGCGGGGACTGGGACAACGGTCTCAATGCGGAGGTGGCCGTGCATTATGTGGCCGGCGCCACCTATCCCCTGATCGAATTCTTTACCGCGCTCGCTCCCGTGCTGCCGACCACAACCAGTCCGACGGTGGATAGTTACACGTTGCTCAATCTTCGCGCCGGCTACCGTTTTTGGCACGACAAGGCGGAAGTCGCCGTGGCGGTGTACAACGCGCTTGATGATCGGCACAAAGAGCACCCGCTGGGGGATATGTTGGGCAGTCGGGTGATGGGCTGGATGACCTTGAGGTTCTGAGTTATGGGTCAGGAGTTCTGAGTTGCCCCTCATCCTAACCTTCTC
>JACQHN010000452.1 GCA_016199015.1 Nitrospira defluvii | reverse complement strand
GAGTGCCGAGGGCTTCCATTCCACGGCCGGTCGGTCGTGTTCGCTGAAGAGCGCGAGCAGGCGGCCGACTTGGCCTTGGCTGCGGGCGACCAACACGACAGGCCCGCCTTCGCGCAATCGGTCCAGGACTTCCAGCGTATGGCTGAACGCGGCGCCGCGTTGGCCGAGCCCCACGCTGGCGGGCGTTTGAGCCGGGCAGGTGAGTACGGGGTCCCAGCTCGCATCCGGTGCAGTCACCGGCTCAAGCGCGAGGGTGGCATAGCCTTGGGTGGCATCAAGGATCTGCTCCCACGTGACGTAGAGTTGGTTCGGAGTCGGATAGGGATTCGGGTCCGTGCGATCTTCGTGACGGAGGTAGCCCTCTTCGATGGCCTGCCAACATTCCGCATTGTGAGCCTTGAGGGTGTTCGGTTGATCCAGGACGAGCACCGGCGGCTGAGGGAAATAGTCCAAGAGGCTGTCCATCGATCCATAGACAGATGGGGCATGCCATTCGGCATCTGCCGCCAGGGGCGCGAGCGCGTCTGGAGCGTCATCAGGGCGAATCAATTCGCGGGCCGGCAGCACCCAGGCCTGTTTGATCTTGTCGGTCGACTTTTGGGTGGCGGGATCGAAGAACCGGAGCGATTCGATCGTGTCGCCGAGGAATTCCACCCGTAGCGGGTCGGGATAGGCCGTCGAATAAATATCGACGATCCCGCCGCGAATGCTGAACTCGCCTGGAATTTCCACCACGGAACCTTTCCGGTAGCCCAATCGCAACAGGCTGGAAACCAGGGTCTCTCGTTCCAGGGAGCCGTTCGGTTGAAATTGCAGAATCGCATCACTGAATACGAGGGCCGGGAGCACCCGCTGCATCAGTGCCGGGATAGAGGTGAACAGCACCGTGCGTGCCGTCGTGCAGAGGCGCTGCAGCGTCTGCATGCGGCGAGCGACCAGATCGATGTGGGGGACCGTCGATTCATAGGGCAGCGTTTCCCATTTCGGAAAGAGCGCCAGATCATCGCCGGTCAGCCCGCAGAGGGTTCTGAAAAACAGGGCGTCACGATAGAGGCGTTCCGCCTCGTCATCGGTCTTGGCGACCACCAGCCAGGATCGTTCGGCGAGGGGCTGTGATGCCGCACTGTGTGTGAGGAGCGCGAGTCCAAATCCAGCCGTGGAACCATGTAAGCCCATGAGGCAGGGCTTGCCCGTGCCCGTGCGAAGGGCTTCCCGTGCAGGCGCGAGCCAGTTGGTGAGATGTGGGGGTATAACGGGAGGCACGAGGTCCTTAGCAGAATGGTGAAAAAGTTCGCCAGCTTTGTTCTCGCATCGCGCAGAGGCTCAACGTACGGCCCACAGTACGCTTCGCCTCAAGACACGGCCGGCTCACCGTCTCGCCGGCGTCCACAACCGTGGCGCTCATTATTCTTCGCGCCGTGGACCTCACTGCGGCCTCGCTGGACGAACTTTCTGACCATCCTGCATTTTTTGATTGTCCAGAAGACTTGAAGTTCATCGGCGATCTTTACGCGGTGGTGGAGCGAATACGTTGTAGCAGCGTGGTCGTCGAGACGCCGGGGACGAGTGGAATCGTCTGGACGCGTCCGCCCCGGGCCTCGACCGTGTCCCGTCCAACGATTCGATCGACCGGCCAGTCTCCGCCCTTGACGAGGATATCCGGCTGGAGAGTGGCGATGAGTGATCCGGGATCCGGCTCGGGGAAAATCACCACATAGTCTACGCAGGCCAGAGCGGCGAGGATCTCGGCCCGCTGGGCATCGGGCACAATGGGGCGGTCGGTGCCTTTGTTCAAGGCGCGCACAGAGGCGTCGGAATTGACGCCGACTACCAATACCTCACCCAGGTTGCGAGCCGCTTGCAGGTAGCGGGTATGGCCGATGTGCATGAGATCGAAACAACCGTTCGTGAAGACGATGGCCTGTTTTTGCAGACGATGCTCCGCGAGGAGTGACGCAAGCTTGTCTCGCGTGAAGATTTTTGAGTGCATACAGTTCGGCGTCGATCCGAAAAAGCCCATCTTATGGGGAGGCCGCCCCGCGAAGCAATGCCTGTCTCATCGCTCTTTGGTCTTCAGTCTTCCCTACGACGTCCCCGCTTCGTTTTGCCGTCACCAGTATGCGGGAGCCCTCCTAGACGAACCACGCCGGCGCCGTGTTGTTCGATCAACCGGTCAAGAATCGCGACCGCATCGCGTTGTCGCCGGTCGAAGAGCGGTTCCGGGGCCGGGATAAGATCCGACAGGCCCAGGCCCACCAGGCGGTACCGTGATCCCGGCTGCAACAATTCTCCAAGAGCGAGGCGGATGTCCGGCCACATATCCGGATCGTAGTTCAACGGCGTCGAGAATGTTCGCTGTCGTGTGGTGATGCGAAAGCGGGCGTCTTTCAGCTTCACGGTGAACGAGCCGGCGGCCAGCCCTTCCATTCGAAGATCGTGCGTCAGCTGTTCGAGAAAGCCATGGACAATCGGTTCCAGCAAGGCGGGATCGTTGGTGTCTTCGTCGAACGTCGTCTCATGGCTCATGCTTTTGATCTCGCGATTCGCCACGACGGGATCGGTGTCCACGCCGCGGGCGAGCGACTGGAGCGTCGCCAGCCTGGCGCCGAACAGGCGGAAGAGCGCCGATTCGAAGCGAGGCATAAGCAGATCGCCGATGACGTGAACCCCCAGGCGCTCGACGGCCTCGGTGGATTTTGGACCCATGCCAGGCAATGAACGGATCGGTAGCGGGGCAAGAAACGCCTCTTCTGAACCAGGTTCAATCACCGCCAGCCCATCGGGCTTGTGTGCGTCGGCAGCGATCTTCGCGACAGTTTTGCCGGAGGCCAGGGCGACCGTACAGGTCAATCCCGTCGAGCGGCGAATGTCGGCTTTGAGCGCCTGACCCAACTCGTTTGGATCGGGATGGCGTGTCTGCAGCCTGGTGGTGTCCGTATAAAACTCATCGACACTCGTCCACTCGGTTTCAGGGAAAAACCGGTCCGTCACTGCTTGAAGCTCACGGTGCAAGCGGCTGTACAGCGGCCGATCGGGCGGCACGAGGACAAGTTGGGGACAGAGCCGCAGGGCCTGGATGGTCGGCATGGCGGAGTGAACTCCGAACCGGCGGACTTCATAACTGGCCGCGGCGACAATGCCACGCGGTGGTGGACCACCGACGGCGACCGGTTTTCCTGCGAGTGACGGATCAGCCAGGATGGCGGCCGATGCAAACATCGCGTCGATATCACCGAAGAGAATCTGTCTGGTCCATCGCGCCATACGGAGCCTCTATCACGGCCGTCCAAAAGGCAACGCGAGCTGACTCGTGGGTTCCTCCGTGTGTACGTACGCCGTCATACGTGTGTCTTCCGCGAGCACGGTTTCCATTTCACCTTTTTCATTTTTACTTTTACCTTCTACAACCGCCAGCTCGCGCAGCGGTCCCCGGCAGGCTCCGCAGGAATGCCGTCGGGGTTGAATGCTCCGGCGCTGCCGCCGGTAGATGGATCCACAGTGCTGGCAGCGCCAGGCATACTTGGCCAGAGCAGCCACCTCTTTGCCGAGTGAGTGGTAGATCGTGATGCCGAGGCCCTGCTCATTCATCCGTGCCATCATGCGGCGAAAATCTAGTCCATGATTCGGGCGGCGCTTCAGAATATCGTATTGCCATTGATGAATCATTTCATGCGCCAGCGTCGTCAGGGTCTCGTGATCTTGGTGGGGTCCATGTCTCGGTAAGAGAACTGCCGAAAGCTTGATGCAACGCCGTCGACCGTGGTCCTCGATCGCACGTGCGAACGCATGTCTCGGTCCGATTCGGCAGACAAACATACCGGCGGAGGAGGTGAGTCGCCGACTCCATTCGATGCGAATCGGCGGCAAGGCGCCACGAAAATAGCGGAAGTTGAGATCGGCCCAGATGGCGAGCAGCGGCTCGGGTGAGGGCAACTTGATACTCACAGCGTGCTCTCGTTTAGCGCGACAGAAGATGACGCCGGACGGTTTGGTTCAGCGGGCTGCCAGTTCCTCAAGCACAGCGGCGGCCAAGAGCGGCACCATGATCTCGTGATGGCCGGTCAGGGCGTAACCCTTGCCGCCTTTCTGGGTGGGGCGGCGCACGACGTTGGTCATGGGGCGATAGTGTGTGAGGAAATCCATATTCACCGTCGTGATGTTCGTCAACGGATGGCCGAGATTGCGCCCGAGCGAGACGGCTTTCAGGAACACCTCCGGCAGAAT
>JACQHN010000444.1 GCA_016199015.1 Nitrospira defluvii | reverse complement strand
GGAGGACAGGGCCTGGAAGGGGTGCTCGGTGAAGCCTTTGCGGTGTTAGTCGGAATTCTGACCTTTGTCCTCCTGGTGTTTGCCGATCTCGTCCCAAAGACGCTGGCTGCCAAATACTCCGTTCCAGTCGTGTTGAACATGGCCTATCCAGCCTACGCGGCCCAGCAGATGCTCAAGCCGATCATGTTCTTCGTCGTGCCCCTTATCTATAAGTTGACCGGGGGAAAAGGGCTCAATGTGCCCTTCGTCACTGAAGAAGAGCTCAAGATCATGCTGGATCAGAGCAGTAAGAGCGGCGCCATTGAGGCTCAGGAAGTGAAGATGATCAAGAACGTCTTCCAGCTCAAGGACATCACGGCGGAAGACTGCATGACCCCGCGTATCTATATGTTCTCGCTCGACTGCAATCAGCACCTGCGCGAGGCGAAAGAACTCCTGTTTAAGTCGAAATACTCCCGCATCCCGCTGTACGAGGGCACGCTGGATAACATCATCGGGATTCTCTACAAAACCAAGGCATTGACGGCCTTGGCCCAGGGACATACGGAGATGAAGCTTCGAGACATCGCCCACCCGGCGTTGTTCATTCCCCACACGAAATCCGCGGACGACCTCATGAAGCAATTCCAACTGGACAAGCGCCACATGGCGATCGTGGTGAACGAGTTCGGCGGTGTGATGGGGCTGGTCACGTTGGAAGATTTGCTGGAAGAGGTGGTCGGCGAAATCGTCGATGAGACCGATATCACTGAAGAATTGATCAAGCGGATCGGAAAAAATCAAATCCTGGTGCATGGACGCACCGAGGTGCGGAAGGTCAACGATTTCCTCAAGGTGGATCTAGGCGACGACGCCGTGACGATCAGCGGCCTTGTTCAGCACGAGCTGGGCAGGATCCCGAAAGTCGGGGAAGAAGTGCATATCGCCAACTGCCGCCTCGTCATCCATGAGGCCGATCCGCGCGTGATTAAGAGTGTCCACATCTATAAGGAAGACAAACATCCACTCACGCACGAACCGATCGTCGAGGACCACGTGCCTGTTACTCAGGCTTCACTAGATCGGTAAATTCCCCTTCCGTCAGAATCCTCACTCCCAATTTCTGCGCCTGGTCGAGCTTTGACCCAGGATCGGTTCCGGCCACCACATACGACGTCTTCTTACTGACGCTCGATGAGACCTGGCCGCCATGCTGCTCCACCAGCTGTTTCGCCTGGTCGCGGCTATAGTCCGCCAGGCCCCCCGTAAAAACGAACGTCTTGCCGGCGAGGGATTGGCTGGCGGTCATGGCCTGGGCGGGTGGGGAAGCAATCGACAGCCCTCGTTCGACGAGGCGAGCAATGACCTGCCGGTTCCGCTCTTCGCTGAAGAACGACGCGAGGCTCGCAGAGATCTCCGGACCGATCTCGCGGACCTGGAGAAAATCCTCCGCTGTCGATGCCATCAGCCGCGGAAGGGTAGCGAATTGTTTCGCCAGCACGTGGGCGATATGTTGCCCAACCTGCCTGATACCAAGTCCCATCAACAGCCGGTCCAATGAGACGGATTTGCTCCGTTCGATCGATTCGAGCAGCAGCGTTGCCGACCGATCGGCGAATCCCTCCAGGGTGAGCAATTGTTCTTTTGTCAGGCTATACAGATCAGCGAGATCGCGGACCAATCCTCGGTCGACCAGTTGGGCAACCGTTTTCTTTCCCAGCCCGTCGATATCCAGCGCGCTCTTGGACGCGAAATGTTCAATGGCGCCTCTGAGTTGCGCCACGCAGACAGTCTGACCGGTGCAGTAGAAATAGGCGCCCTCGCGAGCCACCGCCGATCCGCAGACCGGGCACTGGTCCGGCATCACAAACGGGTCCTGCCGCCGCTCGCCGGGAACCGGCACCCGTTCGGCAATGGCAGGAATGACGTCCCCGGCCCGCTCGACCTTGACCGTGTCTCCCACCCGCACATCCTTGCGTGCCACTTCGTCCGCATTGTGCAGCGTGGCCCGACTGATCGTCACACCTCCGACCTCCACCGGTTTTAGTAGGGCCAACGGCGTCAGGGTGCCGGTGCGTCCGACGGACACGACGATGTCTTGAATGACTGTGATCTCTTTGCGCGGGGCAAACTTGTAGGCAATGGCCCAACGGGGACTACGCGATTTACTTCCGAGTTGGTCCTGCCAATCGCGGCGATCGACCTTCACGACAATGCCATCGATTTCAAATGGCAGGGATTCTCGCATCGCGTCGGTGGATGCGTGGAAAGACAGCACCTCCTCGATCGAGAGGCAGCGCCGCCGGTGCGTGGGAACCGGCAGGCCCCAGGCCGCGAGCGTTTCCAACTCATCCCAATGCGAGGATGGGGCAGCGCCTGAAACCGCCATGATGTCATAACAGGTCACGGTCAAGGGCCGCGAGGCAGTCACTCGGCTGTCCAACATTCGCAGCGATCCCGCCGCAGCGTTTCGCGGATTGGCGAAGGCCTCTTCCCCTCGCTCGGTCATCCGGCGGTTCAAGGACTGAAACTCATCCAGCCGCATGTACACTTCACCGCGCACCACGAGATGGGCCGGAGGGGAGGAATCATGACGCAATTGCAAGGGCAGGGCACGGATTGTCCGCAAGTTGACCGTGACATCCTCGCCGGTCCTGCCATCGCCGCGAGTGGAGCCACGCACAAATTTCCCCTGGTCATAGACCAGTTCTACCGAGAGGCCGTCGAACTTTGGTTCTGCCGTGTAGACGATGTGGTCCGTTTCAAGTTCCCGCTGCATACGGGTCGCGAAGGCGAGGACATCCTCCCGATCCGTAATCGAATCGAGGCTCAACATCGGTTTCTCGTGGGGGACCTTGGTGAGTTCGTCTATCGGAGGCGCGCCGACGCGTTGTGTCGGTGAGTCGCTGGTGATCAGATCGGGATAGGCGGTCTCGAGTTCGACCAGTTCACGAAACAAGCGATCGTATTCTGTGTCGGAGATCTCTGGACGATCCTCGTTGTAGTACAGATGATCGTGATGGCGGATCTCTCGACGGAGTACGGCAATTCGTTGATTGGCTTGGTTATGAGTCATCGGCTGGTCACTCACGAATGAATTGAGCGGCGAAACTGCGGATCTCATGGCCGTTCAACACGTGGAAACGCCGCAAGCGATCGATCATCTGGCCGGAGAACCGGCTCAGGGGAATCGGGACCAGCTGCCGACCGAATTGTTTGGCGATCTGTCGCCATCTCGCCTTGGGCGGAACCGGCGTGACAAGGGCCAGATGCGTTTCCCTGGAATGCACCGCTCCGGCGGCTATCAAACGCTCCTCGAGCGACGTGGCGAATCCGAGCGCTTCATCGGTCCAAATGTCGGGAATTGGACGGGGAGGAAAGATAAATAACGCGCCGCCGTATCGCGATTGCCCGATGCCTGGCGCGACCATGTTGTTCAAAAACGGCGTAGCGTAGAAGCAAAGGGTGGATTCCTGCGCATGTTCGGCATACCAGGTAGCCTGCCAACTGTAACTGTGTGGATCAGCCGGCGTGTCGAACAGAAAAATCACCGTGTCGACGTTCCCGCGCGCCGGTGGAATTTCTTTGACGTATATCTCCAGGCGTTTCGGACGGCCGGGTTTCTGCCCTTGATACCAGTGCCGCAAACTTTCCCGGAGATCGATGCCGTCTTTCATCGAAGTCGTAAACTTCTCACTCTTGGCCAGATCCGATCCGATGATCGCCTTCGCCTGCTCGCGGACATGGGTATGGAAACTTTCGATCTTCGAATCTTCCGGCGGCCAGGAGCATTGCCGATGGGGGTTCCAGAGATAGGACCATCGCCGGCTCGTGCGACGCGGTGGACGGGGTCGGAGCGAGAGGGAGCGCCAGACTAAGGGCGTGCCCTGGAGTCGATTCGTGGCACGAACGACCTGCTCGTCCGGTAAGGCGAACTGGCCTAGCCCCGCCGAGATGTGAGGCAGGCGCGCATGGTCACGATTCTGATAGGCATAACTCTTGGCGGTTTCAAGCAGGCTGATGGCAAAGTCATCCCCGGCCATCTGTTTGGCGGCGAGGACCAGCGTATACAGATCAGGCGTGAGGCGGCGGTCGAGCAGCGCGAGATTTCGAATATATTGCAGATACAGCTGCAATAGCTGAGGCGTCACCCAGGTGGGAACGGTTTGGCCTTCCTCCTCATGGACGGTTTGCGAGCGCGTGCGGGTCTCGAGCAGCAATTCTTTGATGCCGTCGATGGAGAGGTGGCGGTCCGAATGAACGGTGGCCCGACGTCGTTCGTACAGCTCCGTCAGAAAAGGCAATTCACCCAGAACGAAATACAACGATGCCGGCTCGACCAAGTACCGTTCAGGCCGACCGGTCATCGGCTCGGGGATCTGGTAGTCAGCTCGTTGCTGATAGGCCTGGCGAATCCAGGGCCAATCGGCAAAATGACACAAGCACAGAATATGGTCGTACTCCATTTCCAGCTGATGGAGTTGGAACGCCATCCAGGCGATGCGCGCCTGCTGTTGCGTCCCTTCCGCCGCCGGCGTGAGTGTGGGCACCATCGCGGCAGCGAAGGCCGCATAGGAGAGTCGCTTGAGAACATAGGCATCGGGAGAGACGAAGGGAACAGGCTCGACGACCGCCGTTTCGCGATCGATGTAGGCCCGGGTGATTCCCTCTCCCATGGCGACTCGAACACCCATGATGACGGCCTGGCAGGGATCCACCGGCACATAGTTCACTGCCGCGGCGCCTTCTGAGTGACGCTCCTGTTGAACGATCACACTGATCGTCGGCAAGTCGGCGACGGCTTCTTCAAGCGGACGCTCGAATGAGGGCGGCAGTGGGACTGCCAGGCAGTCCCACCGGCGTTCGATCATCCGGTCACGCACTTCTTGGGCGACATCGCCGCTGCCATGCAGAATCGGGAACAGTTCAAGGCGCGGCGAGAGGCGAAAAACTGAATCGGCGGTGGAAGATGGCACTGCCATTATCGGCCGGGATGGAGAGGGTCGTCGCTTTCGAAGAAAAAATCGCCCAAGCCTTGCGGCAAGGCTTGATCGCCCAATGCGCGTTTGCGCCGGCGTGATTGAGTCGGCAGGTCGAGCGCCTCCTCGCCGAGGACCTTGATGAGGGATTCCCGCCAGGCGGCATCGACCGAGAGCGGGTCAGCCGGATCCTGGGCTCGACGTTTGAGAGCGTATTGCAGCAGGTGGATGCCGTCACGCACCGAATAATCGAGACTGAGTTGATGCGCCTCCTGAAGAAACTCGACGGTCATGGCCAGCATCTCCGCCGGAGCGAAGGGCAGATGGTAGCGCAGAATCGCCAATTCGTCTTCCCGCGCCGGGAATCCCACGCCCAGCGTCGGCTGCAAGCGTGACAGGATATAGTCGGGTACCTCATAGGTCGAGGCATCTTCGTTCATCGTGACGCAGCAACGAAAATCCGCATGGGCCCTTATAATGATTCCCGCGATGATCGATTCCACGCAACGTCGGTGATCCAGCAGCGGGGCGAGGGAGGCCCAGCTTTTTTCATTCATGCGGTTGCCCTCGTCCAGCACGCAGATGCTGCCTGTGAGGACCGCGGTGATCAACGGGGAGGCATGGTAGCTGATGGTGCCGGATTCAGCCAATACGGGCGTGATCAGGAGGTCTTCGGGGCGCGTGTCCGCCGTGCACTGAAAGACATACACGTTCTGCTTCCGCTCGCGGGCTCCCGCCATCGCCAAGGTGGTCTTGCCGATACCAGGTTGGCCGGTGATCCGCGGAGACAGGGGCAGGTCGCGTTCATCGATGACCAGCCAGCAGGCCAACAGCTGTTTGAGAATTTCCCGGTTCCCAATCCACTCCTGACCCATCGTCATGGGTTGCGCCAGGTGAAGGGTGATGCCCTCAATGGTGAGGGTTCGGGAAGCGGCCGGTTGTGCCCTGGGTGACATGGTCTTTCTGGTTGCCGATTGGATAGAATAAGCGGATCGGAAATCTCGCACGAACGGTAGCATAGGGGGGGGGAGAGGGTCAAACGAAGACCCGGCCCATTTCACTTTGACTTTCGCTGCCTTGGACCGTATTCTTACCACTTTCGCAGGCCGCGAAGGCGAAGCGGACGAACCACGAGATCGTCGTCTTGATCGCATTCGGAAGCGTCCCATGGATATCGGCAGCAACCAAGGAGCGACATGATGAGCGAGCGTAACGGACGGATGAGACGCGCAGCAGGGGTTCCCATCGGGTTGCTCGTACTGGGCAGCCTGGCCCTGAGCGGATGCGTGATGTCGGAGAAATACGAAGCCGAGAAGGCGCGCAGTCTGAACTTTCAGCGTCTCCTGGCGCAGGAAGAAAAGAGAAGTTCGGAACTCGACAGTGAAGTCAAACGAACCAAGCGCGAACTCGGCGAGTACGAAGCGCGCAATCGAGAACTCGGCGCCCAGGTGGAAGCGGTACGTCAGCAGGCGGCTCAGATTCAGGAAGAGGCCCAGGCGATGAAGGAAGCCACGCTGCTGGAAAAGCGGGCGCACGAAGACATGAAGCGCCTGACCACGATTCCGTCCAAGGCGAAAAAGGTCGTGCCGGCACCGAAGAGAGATTTTTCATCGGCGGTCGATGAGGCGTTGAAAACCGATGTGTCATCGGAGTTGAAGATGGATGCGGCCAAGGATGCGCCCGGCCTCGACCAGACAGCACTGGATGCCTTCGGCGCCGATCCCTCCTCCGAGGCCAGCAATACCCATACGGTGCGCTCCGGCGAAACCTTGTATCGCATCGGTCAGAAATACCATGTCGGTCTCGATAAATTGCGCAAGTGGAACAATTTGACGAAAGACAGCATCAGCGTAGGGCAGAAGTTGATCGTCAGCCAACCGTAACTCTCGCTGTCTGTGACGGTATGAACAAGCCTCAGTATTCACTCACGCTGGATGAGTTTCGTGCCCTGGCGGCGGAAGGCAACCTGATTCCGCTGTACCGGGAGATTTTGGCGGATTATGAAACGCCTGTGTCGGCGTTCGCTAAAATCGACCATGGGCCGACAGCCTATCTCTTGGAAAGCGTCGCCGGCGGAGAAAACTGGGCGCGTTATTCTTTTCTGGGGAGTGGGTCTTCGGCGGTCATGCATGAAGAGAAGGGTGATCTGCGGTTGACTCGCGGGAAGAAAAGCCTGCGGGTTCAAAGTCGCGGTAACCCGCTGGATCGTCTGCGCGAAATGATGGAGGAATATCGGCCGGTGACGGTGCCGGGACTGCCCCGGTTTGTCGGGGGAGCCGTCGGCTATTTCAGCTACGACATGTTGCGGACGTTCGAGGACCTCCCAACCCTGCGCAAGGACAGCCTCGGGATGCCGGACTTCGCGTTTTTGCTGACCGATACGTTGCTGATTTTCGACAATGTGTCGCAGAAGATCAAGGTGGTCGCCAACGCCTATGTCGAATCGACGAAAGAACGCGATATACGCGACGCCTACCGCCATGCCACCGCGCGAATCGAAAAGATGATCGCGCGCTTGAAACGGCCGGTGCGGCAGCCCCGTCAAAAACGGCGCCGCAAGCCCATCACCTTTACGCCCAACATGAACAAGGCCGACTTCGAGAAAATGGTCATACGAACAAAGGAGTACATCCGCGCCGG
>JACQHN010000443.1 GCA_016199015.1 Nitrospira defluvii | reverse complement strand
TCAGCTTACAGCTTACAGCTTTCAGCTGACAGCTTGCCTGCTGATCGCTGATGGCTTTAGTCAAAGGAGATCATGATGAAAAAACTCATGTTCGTAACGCTGGGCATCGCAGCGTTGGCGATCGGCAACCAGCCGGTCACTGCGCAGGCTCAGGTCGCGGATGCGATTCAGGCAGTGAACGATGCCATCGTCGAGCTGACCGATGCGCCGGGCCTCGGCAAGCGGACGACCGTCGATGTCACGAAGCGATGGGGGTCCGATCGGTCCGTCATCGATAGTGCGACGGCGAAATTGCAGGATGGGCTCAGCAAGGCCCAGTCGGGCGGCGTCGGCGCCGATGCCATGCGCCAATTGAAATTGGCGGTGGAGTACGGCAAGGCTCGTGAGCACAAGGAAGCGCGGTTGTCCGCACAGGGCGCGCTCTACTACCTCTGCCAGGCCAATCAAGGACAGGGGCCAGGCTGCGACACAGTGCCGAAGTACGGCAGCTATACGGCGCCGTAGCGACTATTCGACGGAAATCGCGAGGCGCAAGGGAGATCCCTGCCTGTCTCGAAGCGTGAAACCCCGCCGGGTGATCCCTGGCGGGGTTTCTTTTTCTCGAGCGACCTGCTGCGCAGGCGAGCGATGGTCGTGATGGCCGGGGTTGAATCGGCCGGCTTGCCCGGAGTCGGTCGCTCGTCTTATACTCCACTCGCAATCTCCATCACCATCCGTTTGTCGCTGTCCTCACCGTGGACGATCTGACCAGACAACTGAGCCAACAGTTTGGGTTCTCAGCCTTCCGCCCGGGTCAGCGCGAGGTGATCGATGCGGTGTTGTCCCGTCGCGACGCAATGGCGGTCATGCCGACCGGCCAAGGAAAGTCGCTCTGTTACCAATTGCCGGCGACCGTCTTGCCCGGATTGACCCTGGTGATTTCTCCGCTCATCGCGCTGATGCAAGATCAAGTGAACAGCTTGCAGGCACGGAAGATCGCAGCAGCGGCGTTTCACTCCGGCCTCTCCGAAGCTGAACGGGATCGTGTGGTGCTGGATCTCAAGCTGCGGCGGCTCCAGTTGCTCTACCTCGCCCCGGAACGGATGCAGCATGAGCGGTTTCTCCGGCTCCTGCGGTCGCTCTGGGTGTCCCTGCTGGTGGTGGACGAAGCGCACTGTATTTCACAGTGGGGGCACGATTTCAGGCCTGACTATTTGAACATCGGTCGTCTGCGCGGAGAACTCGACAATCCCCCCTGCCTCGCTCTGACGGCCACGGCCACGGCGCGCGTGCAAGCGGATCTGTGCGAGCGTTTGTCGCTCCATGATCCCCTTCGATTGGTCACAGGCTTTCGCCGGCCCAATCTCGCCCTCTCCGTCCGCCCATGCCGGTCGCGTCAGGAGAAACTTGCGACGTTGGATCGGCTGGTGCGCGACTACGAAACGGGCACCATCTTGGTCTATTGCGCCACGCGTCGAGCGGTTGAGGAGGTGGCGACATGGCTCGGACAGTCGCACCCGTCTGTCGGGTACTATCACGCCGGACTGTCGGATGAAGAACGGCGACTGGTTCACGACGAGTTCCGCCTGGGGACGGTGCGGATTCTGGCGGCGACGAACGCGTTCGGTATGGGTATCGATAAGTCGGACGTCCGGCTGGTCGTCCATTTCGATATTCCGGGGAGCCTGGAGGCCTATTATCAAGAAGTCGGGCGGGCCGGCCGTGACGGGCAACCAGCCGCCTGTGTGCTGCTATTTCATGAGCGGGATCTGGCCACGCAGGAATATTTCATTCAGCAAGCCTCGAAAGAGCCAGGCAATTCAGACCGCGTCCGTCGAATGAAAACCCTGCTCCAGGATTTGCTGGAGTACGTCTCCGTGCCGATCTGCCGGCAGCTGGCCATTCTGGACTATTTCAGTGATGACGCCGAACGGGCCTTGGGGCCCTGCGGCCTCTGTGACCGATGTGCCGCTCCCTCTCAGGCCAGCGAGAATGCGCTCAGCGATGAGGCCGCCTGTGCAAAGGCTGTTTTAACGGCGGTCTCCTGGTGTATGGGTCGATTCGGTGTGAGCCGCATCGTTGACCTGCTCCGCGGCAGTCGTTCGAAAGTCCTGCTTGCGTATGGAGCAGAAGGCTGTCCGAGTTATGGGGTCTATCAAGCCTGGTCGAAGCCCTCCATGACGCGCTTGGTGAAAGACCTGATCGACTCAGGGTACCTTCATGTCGAAGGCCTGGAGTATCCCACGCTCGACGTGACGCGGTTGGGGCAGGACGTTCTGCAGGGGACCGGCGCTGTATCGTTGAAAAAGACCTCTAAGCATCCAGCGGATACAGCGCTGTCGCCGCAGCCGGGCGAGCGTGCAAGGTCCATGGCTGTTCCGCCAACGTTCCCAGCAGACCCGCAACTCTTTGAACGTCTTCGCAGGTTACGTCTGGAACTGGCTGAGGAAGAAGGCGTCGCGCCGTTTGTTATTTTTCACGACAAGACCCTCCGCACCATTGCCGGCCACAAGCCCGGCACGCTCGCGGCCCTCTTGGAGATCCCGGGCATTGGCGAGGTGAAGGTGGAACGGTACGGCCGGCGAGTGTTGAGCGTGGTGAACGAGGAGAAATAGCTTTTAGCTGTCAGCTTCTGAATAAGAGAGGTCAGCATTCGTTTTACCTCTGTCACTTGCTTGAAGAGCTGTTGGCTGACGGATTTATTGAAGTAGCGCAGGTCGGTTGAAAGGATAATATGGTATTCAAGTTCACTTGCCGATCCGAGAGAAATTCTGAGAAATCGAGCCAACTCTGGTTCGCCGCTCCTTCCACAACCCTCTGCAATATTCGCTGGTATGGACACTGCGGCGCGTCTTAGCTGACTGGTGAGGCCAAACAGTTCCTGTTGAGGGAACGTCGCCGTAGCTTTGAGATTGCCAAACTTAATCCGTGAGCCTTTTCCCAAGCTTTAAGCAGCCTGAAGTCCCGCATCTTTGCATCGTTACTTCTTGGACCAAAAGCTGATAGCTGATGGCTGAAAGCTATCTGAAATTTCCTGTCTGGGCGAAACGCGCTTGCAGCTCCGCAT
>JACQHN010000441.1 GCA_016199015.1 Nitrospira defluvii | reverse complement strand
GGCAATCCTCACGGCCTACAGGGCGCAGGCATTCCACTCTTGGCGCGCATCGTCGCCATTGCGCAGGCGTTCGATAACCTCACGGTCGATATGCCAGGGCGCCTTCCGCTGTCCATCGATGACGCCATCCGCCAGATTGCCCTGCAAGCGGATACCCACTTTGACCCGAAGTTGACAGAACTATTTGCCCGCGTCGTGCGGGAATGCAAATCCTCGTTGCCGGCCCTCGCAATCGCAAAGACATCGCCGGACAACTAGGCCGACGGCTACGGCTTGTCCTTGACGTTCCCGATCATTTCGGCCGCTGCCGCGCGCGCATTCTTCGTCACCGTGACTCCGGCCAACATCCGCGCCACTTCCTCTTCCCGTTCCTTCGGCTTCAGCAGTCGGACGTGCGTGACAGTGCGCTCCTGTCGAACCTCTTTTTCCACCAGATAGTGCGCATGCGCCTGGGATCCTACCTGAGGCAAATGCGTCACACACAAGACTTGGTGGTGCCGGCCAAGATCTCGAAGCCGCGCGCCCATCACCTCTGCCACCGCCCCCCCGACACCCGCATCCACTTCATCAAAAATGAGGACCGGAACCTGATCACTTTCGGCTAAAATCGTCTTGAGCGCTAACATGACCCGAGACAGTTCTCCTCCCGAGGCCACCCGCGCAAGCGGCTTGAGCGGCTCACCTGGATTGGCCGAGAACAGAAATTCAACGGCATCCTGTCCTGTCTGACCACATCCCGTCTCGCCAGATAGCGGCGACACCTCCACCGCAAAACGGGTGCGGTCCATTCGCAAGGCGGCCAATTCCTTGGTCACCTGAATCGTGAGCTTCTTCGCTGCCTCGCTCCGCTTGCGCGAAAGCCGCCCGGCGAGTTCGAGCGCACAATGCGCACCGTCCTCGACGGCGCGCGCCAGTGCCCGCAAGTGTGTCTCCGCTGTATCCAATTGAGCGAGTTGGACACGCAAGGATTCTTGCAGAGCCAGCATCGCGTCCAATGATCCTCCATACTTCTTCGTCAGGCGATGAAGTCGGTCGAGTCGTTGTTCGATTTCCATCAATCGGGCCGGGTTGGCTTCTACCCGATCTCGATACTGACGAACCTGATCGGCCAAATCCCGCAGCGGAATCACGGTGTCGTCCACGATCCTCGTCCATCCGGCGGTTGTGGCATCGACCGCGTCCATCTTGGATAGCACCTTGCGCGCGAAGGCAAGCAAACTCAGGACGCCCTGATCACCCGCATACAGCAACTCGTGCAGTTGATCGGACAGCTCCCCAAGCTGTTGACTGTGCATCAGACGCGGGCGCTCCTGATCAAGCCGCACATCCTCCCCCGCCTCCACCCCGGCATCAGCAATCTCTTGGAATTGGAACCGCAATAGATCTTCCCGTTCTCGGCGCTGGGCAATCTGCGCAGTGACGATCTCAAGCTCGGCCATCCGTTCCCGCCAAGTCTTGTAGGCAGCTTGAAAATCCCGCCGAAGGGAATGGAGCCGGCCGAAGGCATCCAGCGCCTCTAACTGAGCGGACGACGACAGCAGCGATTGTTGCTCATGCTGACCATGCACATCGACCAACGCCCCTCCCAATTCCTCGAGAAGGTGGACCGGGCAGAGACTGCCATTCAGGTACGTTCGATTTCGCCCCGTGCGGGAGATGACCCGGCGGATGAGGATCTCCGTCTCACCGGCACGGGCAAACCCCTTGGCCTGGAGCAGATGGAGTATGGAATGGTCTGGCGACAGCAGGAAGGCCGCTTCGAGGTCGGTTTCGTCGGCTTGGGCACGGATATGATCGGTGGAAGCGCGGCCCCCCACCAGCAGGGTGACCGCATCGATAAGAAGAGATTTTCCAGCTCCGGTTTCACCGGTAAACACAATGAAACCAGAGCCAAAACGTACAGCCAGCTGCTCGATCACACCGAAATTCGAGATGCGCAGCTCGGTCAGCATGCCGCTGAGCGTCGGGCGCTAAGCAGCGCCGGAATGTTGAGCTAGGAGTGAATCGATGATTTCTCTAAACTGGCGCTTCGGCCGCGCGCCCACCAACCGCTCCACCGCTTGACCGTTCTTAAAAAAGAGAATCGTCGGAATGCTCATCACCTGGTACCGACCCGCGATTTCTGGATTCTCATCTGTATTGAGCTTGCGGACCTTGATCTTGCCCGCATATTCTGTCGCCAATTCATCGACGATGGGAGCGACCATCTGGCATGGCCCGCACCAGACCGCCCAAAAATCCACCATGACTAAGTCGGATGCCTTCATGACATCCTCGTCCCACGTCGCATCGGTCGCTTTCAACGCATCGCCTGCCACAGTACCCCCTCCTTATCGCGATTTCTGGTCGCGATCCAGCTCACAACTCAGTCACAATACACGCTCTGGACCAACCTCAGGACAGTTGAGTCATCCTATAACAGGGTTTCGCGGAGAGTCAAATCACGAGCCTTCCCATTGCCACTGAGGTGGAACACCGGACCACCAATCAGCCGACCTGACCTGCCGCCAGGCGGCTTGCTCTTGCCACATCTGCTTCACCAACGCCTCATCCAACCGCGAGGCCATGGCAGCGGTCACGTCGGCTTGCCGCTGCACCGCTTGCTGAATCAGTTCCTTGGCGATGCGTGCCAGCACGTCCGGCGGATCGACCAGGTCTTCAATTCGTCCTGTGATCAGATTCACATAAAGCTGTTCCACGCGCACCCATTGATCGGTGCTCGCCAGATGTTCAAGATACCCATCGAGCGCATGATACACATAGGTCAGAAAAACATAGCTCCGGACCGAGGGAGCCTCCCGCACTTCCGCTTGGCAGGCCTCTACCGCATGCCGGTAATCGCCGGCCTTCAGAAACATTGTCGCCCGTTGCAGGTGCGACAGGCGTTCGGCCGCCTGTAGATGAGACGGGGCCGCCAGCTGCGCCACCATCCCAATCAGAAGCAGTGCCACGGCGAAAAGATTCCTCAGATCCTGCCGCACGCGCTGTGGTCTGTCTCGAACCGGCATACACACACAACCCCTTGGCCCTGATCACATCGGTCTCGACTCAGTATCGACCCATCGGCATCGCCTGCAGAGGCAGCGCATTGTCGGATCGACCATAGGGTCCGCCCGGCGCGGCCCAGGGCAGGCCGCGATCCCCGACCAATAAGGGGCCCAAAATGGTCCGCGCGACAATCGTGCCGAAGTTCTCTGTCCATCCGATGCCCGTCATGCTCAACATGAACGAGTAGCTCTGGCGGTCCGGGAACTGCAGGTAGTACAACCCGAGCGACCAACACTTGCAAGGGTTTTGGTAGAGCGCCACCAGATCGTATTCCGGACTGCGGCCGCCTTTGACATCGTAATAGCCTTTGGCGCCGATGGTCCAGCCCCAGGGCGTTCGAAATCCTCCGCCCGCGGTGACAAACTGAATTTCATTCGTGGGAGCATAGACCTCGTTGAATGAGACCGGATTCCAAATGTCGCCGCGCCGAACCCGGTTACCGTCCCGGCTGAATCGTTGCCCCACTTCAACATACCAATAATTGGACTGCTGGACCCGGAGATCGGTATTCCACTGGCTGAATGTGCCGCGGTAGGGATCCAAAAACGCATCGACCGTTAAGTACGAATTCGTCGGTGGCAGGATCTGCCCACCGGCCACGTTTTTCCCGAGCGCGTCATTGGCGACGGGAGGCCGGAAAAATTCCGGTGCGGTGTTCCCGATCACCGCCCGCATCCATAGGTCGGAGAATTTCCGACCCTGTACATCCACCGTCGCAGGCTGTAACGGCTGGGTCAGAGACCCCAGAAAGGGCAATATACCGGGGGTAAATTCGCGCGCCCGCGTCTGCACCGCGCCGACGTGGTAACTCTGCGCCACGGTCAGATCCAGCCAGTTGAAGGATTGCCCGTTCACTTGTTGTTCGAGCAACTTGGTCCGGAGTGAGTAGGACAGCAAGTTTTTCTTCGGAATGTCGTCTACCTGATCGATCTGCGCAATCTGGGACTGGTTGCTGCCCGGCACATATTCATACATCACGCTCGGCTCGATCGTATGTAGGAAGCTGCCTCCCTCGCTCCCGGCGAAGCGTCGGCTCAATTTCGACGTGGCGTCGAGCGCGCCCCAAAACGTCTCGCGATGCAGGGGACTCGCCTCTTGGATCCCGCGCGTGTAGTAGACTTCTTTAAATTTGAAATGCGGCGTGAGGCCGATTAAATGCCCAATGTCGAGTACATCGGTGGTAATCCCCGGCATGAAGTCCATGCGATTCACCGCAAACCCCTGCTCGCGATAAAAATTCACGAAGTTACTGTCAAGGTTCAGGAGAAACGGCATCCCAAACGGCAAGGTATTCGGCAACACATAGCCGACCTCGGGAAGGCGTTGGAATGTGTCGGGGCCACCGGAATTCAACGGTTGAAGATACTGACCGAGAAAATAGGCGCTTCCATAGGGCAGCCGTTGCGTCGCCAGCAAGGTCGACTCACCGCTAGGCGAGGCACGTTGCGCGCCTGAATTGCTGAGCTGTTGGAGATAGAGACGGTCCGATACGAAAGACGCTTGCCCGCGAACCAGGAGCGTGTCCGTCACCTGCTGGACATGTTGACCGCTGATCAAACCTCGCAGACGCCGGTCATCCGTGCTGGTCTGGTCCACCCCCGACACGTTGGGCAATTGGGTCTGTTGGAGAAAGCTGGCAAACCATTGCCCGCTCGATCTGCGATCCAGATAGTAGCGATACAACAAGTCACTTCCATAGCCCAAATTTGAGTAGTAAGACGGTGAAATCGTGAGGTCCTGACTGGGGTTGATCGCCCAGAAATAACCCTGTTGGTAATGGAGACCGAACCGGTTGTCGTAACCGGGCGTGGGAATGAGAAAACCGCTGTGGCGATTGCTGAGCGGATAGGTCAGCGTCGGCACCGGAATGATCGGGGTGTCCCGCATGCAGAGCCATCCCCGTTTCATGCCGACACTCTCGCCCGTGTTCACATCGAGATCGTCGAACTTGAACCGCCAGGCCGGAACTTCGCCCTCTTTCGCGTCACAGTTGGTAAACGTCCCCTCTTTGATACGGTAGTGATCCTCCGACAGGCGTCGGATGGTTCGCCCTGTGAAAAATGAGTTGCTGGTCCGGACGTACATCGACCCGTGCGTGACCACGCCTGCTTCCGTGTTGACGTTCAACTCCAACCGTTCCGACTTCAGCTCGGAGTTCGGATCCATGAAATGCACATGTCCCGTTGCCACGAGTGTCCCCGGCAGCGCGTTGATCGTCACATGATCGGCGGTGAGCCGAAGCGGACCTTGGGTGACCACCACCGATCCATCCGCCTCGTACACTTCGTGTTCCTGAAGCTGGTCGATGCGTTCGGCAGTGACCGTGAGGGGTTGATTCGTCGGCGAAGGCGTGGTGACCGTGGATTGCGCCCAGGCAGATCCACCGGTCAGGAGTACACAGAAGAGAGAGACCGATGCCTGACGAGCGATCGCCCGCCACCGTCTCGAAGTCGAGTAGCGGTCTGGCCCCATCTCAGCCACGAAGAGGTGAGAGGGAACACCCTCGGAGAAGAGCCTTGATCTCGCCGACCAGCATCAAGGAGCCCGTGACACAAATCAGATCGGACGGAGAGGCTGCGCGTTTCGCGCACACAAGCGCATCGGCCGGCGTCGCCGCCACCTGCGCGGCGGGTGCACAATCGCGCAATTGTTCACGGAGATCCGAGCCGGCCGACGCGCGGGGCAGATCGGCTTGCGTCAGGATCAAGCTGTCGATCAGCGGCAGCAATGGAGCGAGAAATTCGCGCGGATGTTTATCACGCATCATCCCGACGACCAGATGTATCCGCGCAGCGGGTCTCGCACGCCGCCACTCGGCAAGATAGTCGGCCAGCACGACTGCGGCCGCAGGATTGTGCGCCCCGTCCACGAGGACTGTCGGCGCCTCACTAACCATTTCCAGGCGACCCTCCCAGGCAACATGCTGCAACCCCATGCGAACCGCCTCTTCCGAGACCGTGAGGCCTCGCTCCTTGGCCAGTTCGATCAGCGCCAAGGCACAGGCGATATTGTCCAGCTGGAACCGTCCCTGAAGCGGACAGGACAAGTGGCCATATTGCACCGCCATCCCGGCATAGTGACAGTCAGCCGTTGAGGGCCCTTCGCAGCGAAATTCACAATCCACAGCGTAGACAGGAGCCGCTTGCGCCAAGGCACGCTCTTCGATCACCTGGCGCGACGGCGCGGCTATGCGGCCGATCACCAACGGCACCGCAGGTTTGATAATTCCGGCCTTCTCACCGGCAATCGCCTCCAAGGTCGAGCCGAGATAGGCTTCGTGATCCAGACCGATCGTCGTGATGGCGGTCGCCAGCGGCTCCACCACGTTGGTCGCGTCGAACCGCCCGCCCAAACCCACTTCGAGCACCGCCACATCAACGTGGCAATCGGCAAAATACTGCAATGCGAGCGCCGTCGTGAATTCAAAAAATGTCGGGGCGAGATCGGGAGTCGCGGCCGCCTGCAGGGCCTCGACCAACGCAGTCACGCGCTCTTCGGGAATCATGACGCCGTCGACACGAATCCGCTCACGAAAATCGATCAGGTGCGGTGAGGTATAGAGGCCCACACGATGGCCCGCCGCCTGCAAGATCGACGCGACCATCGCCGCAGTCGAACCCTTGCCGTTGGTCCCACCGATATGAAGCACGGGATAGCGACGCTGGGGCTCGCCCACCCTGGTGAGCAAGGCGCGAATCGTCTCCAGCCCCAACTTGATGCCGTGCTGCTGCAGGCCGTAGAGAAACTGTACCGTGGCGGAATAGGTCATCGTGGCAATCCGGGAAAGGGCATTCGACCTCGCAGGACGCTGAAACAGTCCCCCAGCGGCGTGCACGCTTTTCTGAGAGGCTCCCCGTACTGAACGAGCATGCGTCGCCTCCAAGACACTGCCGGCTCACCGTCTCGCCGGCGTCCACACACGTGGCGTTCATTATGCTTCACGCCGTGGACCTCGTTGCGGCCTTGCTGGACGAACCTGTTGAGCATTCTGCGAGGATGTTGTTCTATGGTGCGACATGTGCAGGCTAGTGAATTTCTAGTGTACCAACAGAATTGTTCCGCAGCCTACTAGAAGTGACCGACCAACGTGCTGACCGTTTCTTTCAATTGCTTTCGTTCGACGATCATGTCGATCATCCCATGGTCGAGCAAAAACTCGGCCCGTTGAAACTGATCGGGTAATTGTTGCTTGATGGTCTGCTCGATGACGCGTGGGCCGGCAAATCCGATCAAGGCCTTGGGTTCGGCGATAATGACATCTCCCAGCATGGCGATGCTCGCCGTGACCCCGCCGAATGTCGGGTCGGCTAAGATCGACACGAACGGAAGCTTGGCCTCTCCCAACTTCGCCACCGCCGCGGACGTTTTCGCCATCTGCATGAGCGACAGAATGCCCTCCTGCATGCGGGCTCCGCCTGAAGCCGTCACGAGAATCAGCGGCAACCGTCCCTCCAACGCCCGATCGACGGCGCGACAAATTTTTTCCCCGACGACCGATCCCATGCTGCCGCCCATAAATCCGAAGTCAAAGACGCAGAGCACCACCTTGCGCCCGTTGATCGCCCCTTGGCCGATGACCATGGCGTCTTTTCGGCCCGTCTTTTCCTGTTGCGCCTTGATCCGGTCTTTATAAGAACGGGTATCCTGAAACTGCAGCGGGTCCTGCGGCTCCAATTCAGCATCCCACTCCTTGAAGGTCCCGAGATCGACCAACAGGTTGATACGTTCAATGACCGAGATGGGAAAGTGATAATCGCACTTGGGGCAGACCTTATTGTTGCGGTCCACTTCCTTGCGATAGACGATCTCTCGGCAGTGGTTGCACTTCAGCCACATGCCTTCCGCTACCTTGGAGCGCTTCGGAGGCTCTGCCTCCTCGCCCTTCCCTTTTTTAAACCAAGCCATCTCTGGTCACCTATAGTACGAGGGTTTGGCCCTCTTCAAGCGCGGTCAAATGATACATACCCAATTGCCCGAGTTCCTGCCTGATCCGTTCGCGAAACCGCGGTTTGAGATGGTAGGCATAGACCGGCAACTCCGGCCTGGCCAACTTCGCAAACTCCTCAGCCAGCAACGCAGGAGTGAGATGTTTTGCGACTCTCGCCAGCTCGTCCATGTCGTTGGGAAACGATGCCTCAACAAACGCCGCCTTCAACCCGGTCAGATCCTTCGCCGCTGTCCAGAGTGCATCCGTCCGATAGGTGTCGCCGCTGTACAACAGCGTCTGCGCCCCCTCGCGAAGGAGAAATCCTACGGTCGGGACGACATGGTTGACCAGAATCGGCGTGACACCCAGACCGCCCAACAGATCTTCCCGTCCCGGCTGAAGCTGGTGCGTCACAAAGACCGGCCTAGCAGGATCGGGCAACCGAAAGAAATCGGGGTACACCGCTCCATTGAAAATATGCCGGTGCAGCCCGTTCAACACCTCGGGAATGGCGGCAATGACGACCGGCTCATCGATGTCACCGACCAAGTTGTCAGCCAGCGTCGGTAACTCACGAATATGATCGAAATGGAGGTGGGTCAGCAAGACCACCCGGATACGTCGCTGTTCCTCGAGGTATAACCGCGACCCGATCGTGCCGGCATCGATCAGCACGCGGTCATTGACCAGAAAACCACAGGTACCACACTGAATCGGACCATTGCCCCCAGGAACCAGCTGCCCGGACCCATGACAACCCAACACGCGGATATTCATGGCCACGGCTTCCCAGAAACGTCTGCGTGCCTCAGCGCTACCTCACGCTCTTGTGGGTGCGACATCTGCACTGCGCGGGAGAATAGCATACCTCTTCGGAAGGCGCACACAGATTTGCAAGGTCGGTCCGGCCGCAGACCGTACCCCGTTCACATGAGAGGAAGACCACACCGATCCATTGATGCCACAAGCGCTGCGGCAAACGCGAGAGCCGATCGGCTTACGACCAACCGCCGCCCAACCCGATCCGCACCATCATCAAGAGTCCCAAACCGATGCTCGCGAGACAGGCCAGTCCCTGCACCATCCAATAGGCCCTCGGCCCCACCGCGACCGAATAGACAACCGGCAGACTGAGCACGGCCCCGACGCCGACCATTCCGAGAATCGACCCGACGCCGAAGATCACGATATAGCCGACCCCCTGGCCGATTTCCGTCACCGTCGAGAGCACGATCAACATGAGCGCCGCCGACCCAGCCAACCCATGCGCCATGCCGATCAACAGCGGACGCAGCAACCCCTGGTACCAATGTCCATGCGCGTGGTCCGATCGTAGGTGATGACTGTGGAGATGCACGTGCGGTCGCCCCTCATGATCATGCGCGTGGAGATGCCATTGTTCCCGGTAGATCCGGCGAGC
>JACQHN010000440.1 GCA_016199015.1 Nitrospira defluvii | reverse complement strand
CGGTTCGACGAAATCTTCTTCGTGGACTTGCCGGATCAGGGCGAGCGAGAAGCCATTTGGAAGATTCATCTCGGCCTCCGCAAGCAAGACACGTCACAGTTTGATCTCAGCACCATCGTCAGCGCCAGCGATGGCTTCAGCGGCTCGGAGATCGAACAGGCCGTGGTCGCCGCGCTGTATCGTGCATTGCACCAAAAGACGCCGCTGACGACCGATCTGTTGATGAAAGAACTGACCCACACTGTGCCCCTCTCTGTCACCCGTCGCGAAGACATCGATCAACTCCGAACCATGGCGCAGGGCCGGTTCGTCAACGTACGGTAAAGCCGATTCGACGGCTCTTCATTATGACCATGGTCGCCATTGTGACGCTCGTCGGCTGAACCAGCCCTGGCGGAAGATTCTCTTCTCATCCGTCCCATTGCGACTTCTGGCGCAGGGTCACTCGCAACGACAGGCGTTCGTACAGTAAGCTCACTCATCGTTCGAGGCCCTGAAGCAGCGCGGATCCTTCTCTTGCACGGTGCCTCTAATGACTACACCAAGGAATGCTCTTGGCGCCTAATGGCTTTGTGCTGTCCGTCTTGGACCATGAGGGGGATGCCTGTACCTTAACCAGAGACTGTCGCCATGCTCATACATCGATCTGTGCCGTTCAGCCCGCGAGAGACCTTTCTTCGTCGAACACATCCGTACTGTGGAATACTCATTGCCCTGCTACTGCCGGTGACGCTGGCAGAGAATCCCTTGGCCTCCGCGAGCGATCTTCCACTCCGCACAGAAACGCAGGTCGCCCAACGTGCACAAGTTGCGTGGGAACAGGGCACGATAGACCTGGCGCTCGACATTCTTGACCAAGGGCTTCATGACAATCCCCAGGCGCTCGCGCTGCATCAACTCCGTGGCGACATGCTGGCCACCTCGCGCCACACCGAAGCCGCGCTGCAGTCCTATGAGACCGTCTTGGCCAGCATTCCCACCGCGCTGGATGTGCGATGGGCCAAATGGAGTGTGTTGGTTCGGTCGGGACAGATTGAGGAATCCGTCAGCGAGTTACAGCGCATCGCCGCGGTCGATCGCCAGAACCCCCTGATCCATTTGCGGCTGGCACGTGAACTCCGCAAACTCGATCGCCTTGAAGAATCCTTCGAATCGTATCAGAAGGCCGTGGAACTCGTTCCGGATTTGCTGAGCTGGCGTTTAGCCATGGCACGAGCGCGGTTTGACGTGCTGGACTATGAAGGCGCGGACCGTGACGTGCAATTCGTGTTGCAACGAGTGCAACCCGGTTCCCCGCTGGAACTCTCCGCCAAAAACCTGTTCACCGCCTTCTACGGATCGACGGAACGGGGCCGACGGTTTGCCCCCATGATGACTCCAGACGCAACACCCCAACAACTGAAGGACTGGTCGATGATTCGCGCCGACGGATATAGACTGTTCGAGGCGGGGCGATTTCAGGAAGCCGAACCGATCTATCGGCAACTCCTGCTCCTCAACCCCATGGATCCTCTCGCCACCCAACACTTGGGACTGATCCTCATGAATCTAGGCCGGTGCAAAGAGGCGCTCACCATTTTCAGAAAGGTGTCGGATCTCGATCCCACCGACGAAGATTATGCGGCGACGGTCTATCGTATGGGCCAATGCCTTGTGGACCTGGAGCGGTGGGAAGACGCTTATATCCAATTCAAGGTGCTCTATGACGCGACTGTGAAATTTGAAAAGGCGACGAAGGACGTCGAATTTCCAACGGGAACCCGTGTGTTGGATAAAGCAAAACTGGCGCGGTGGTTGGACAAGATTCGCCCTCATGTCCCGGACCTTACGATGGCGAGCGATGCCGAGGGCGCGGATGCCTCCGCTTCCGCTGCCCCTCCTTCGACTGTTCAGACGGAGGAAGAACTGGCTGCGAAAACCATCGAGCGATTGAGGCCTCAGAATCCGCTGGATGCGGGGGCGTCGCTCATAGGCAGAGACGCCGATTTTGCCTGGTTTCGATTCGTCATCCCAGCGAAGAAAGTCATGCGGGATGATTCTCCCACTGGAGCCCATGACTTCATTCCTTTGGACCCGGGAATCAGCTTCCCCACGACCCAACACGAAATCTACTTGGTATTTGGACTGGTGACGGCCTCGTACGATGAAGTGCCGCTCGCCGCACGCTGTTTCAATGAAACATCCGAGCTGACCGGAGAGGCGGCGGCCGTCTCACAGGACCATCTCATCATGTCCACCAACGATCAATCCGGCTACTTTTCCCTCTCTCGTCCGGCGACCGAGTGGGCGCCGGGCCTCTATCGATGCGGGTTGTTCGCAGGTGAACAGACCTCAGCCTACACCCAGGTGGACGAGGTGCGGTTCCGCATCGTCGAGCCTATCCGACCGTCGTAACAGAGGCCGCACAGATAAGAGCATATAGCGGATAGCGTATAGCAGGAGAGGAGTCTGTAGTGACGGCAAGAGCGTGAACCGTAGCTCGGTGGGGAGAAGAGCGCATGGCTTATAGCAGGAAGCAGGAGCTGATGGCGAGAGTGAAGCGCGCATGGCCGATAGGCTATAGCCTGTGCAGATAAATCAGGCCTGTCTTTGTTCGTACTATACGCCATGTGCCATTCGCTATCAGCTCCGCCTCCGCGATTGGCTATACGCCATATGCTCTTTTTTTCGGGCGAGATACGAACGACGCTTCACGAACGACGAGAACCGAACGCGGTAGGCAGCCGGAGTGGCTGAGGACGCAGGAAGAAACAGAGCTAGAAGTCAGCCACGCCGACGTGGCGCGTGGGTGAGGAAGGTTTCGTTGGAGCGTGTCTAGCGGCGGCGCGGTCTGACCATAAAGCGGCCAGCGAACGATTCGTCCGGGAGGAGTCGCTTCAAGCCCCAGTCGGGGTGATTCAACGCATCCGTCGCGCACGTCATCGGCTCAATGGCCAACGCACGTCGCGGGGCGTCGGCGATGGCATCGCCGGTGTACACCACAACAGCGGAGAATGAGCGGTCCATCATAATATCGATGGCGCGACCACTCCCCACATGGCGCAGTGACGCTGTGGCCATGCCTTCCGCATTGCGCTCCAGTTTCACATAGCAGTGATTGAACCGGCGGTTGCCGATGCTGCGATAGTTACGATAGTCCCACTCCGTGCCCGCCACGTCGAAGATTGTTCCAGTCGGCGCGAGCCGTTCGTTGAATTCCAGATAGCTCGCGCATGGAATTGTGGCTTCAGTCTCATCGACCAGCGCAGTGCCGACCGTGAAATAGGGATGAAAGCCAACCCCGACCGGCGCCGCCTGACGACCCACGTTCTGCACGGCAAATGAGCAGGACAACCCTTGGCTCTCCAGGCTGTACGTCACGCTGACGGCGAGTGAAAAGGGATAACCTTTGGGCCCATAGGCCTCGGCATGGAGGGTGAGATCGAAGGTGACACGACTCGTCTGGACCTCATGCATTTTCCACGGCAATGTCCGGACAAAGCCGTGGATCGCGTTCGGCCCTTCCTTGTCGTTCCGTTCGAGTTGGAAAGCCTGCCCGTCGAACGAGTAGCGGCCCTCGGCAACGCGGCCTGGAAACGGAATGAGCACGTCCCCCTGCCCGCCCTTCTTCTGACTGCCTCCGGAATAGCCCCAGACGATGTCGGTTTCGCCGCCGTCGGCTTCCCTCAGGTAATAGCGCCGCAAGGAAGCGCCCCAAGGCGAGACGATCGCTCGCTGGTTCCCCAAGGAAAGAGTCAGTTCACTGTCGGGTGTGGGATCGATCATCATCGCAACATACTTATCAGCCTATTCTGTGGCTGTCCGAACCGATACAACGCTGAAGGATCACAGATCCCTTGCCATCAGGTATTCGAACCGCTTGCGAAAGGCCTCCGGTGACAGTCCGACGGTGTTCGCGAGACGGGACAGTTCTTTCGGCTGACTCACGTCATCCGGGGAGAGGCGGATCATGTATCGGCGCGCAATGATGTACGATTCGGATTCTACGTCCACCATGCGCACTCTGGTGCGGCCTGTCGTCGGATCCAAAATTTGGTCGAACGGGATCGGAATAAACCGGCCGTTTTGGATCGACACCATGGCGGCATTCCCTCCCTCCAGGAGAAACTGCGCCGCGCAATATCCAAGATCACGGGTGTATTCCATATCAAAGGAAATGGGGTCGGCACAGCGGAGTTCGTAGCCGATATTTTTGTCGACGACCGTGATCTTCATGCCAAGGGACCGCAGGGCTTTCTCGACCGCCCGTTTGAGCACGAATCCGAAGTTGATCTCGGCCAGCCGCACATGCCCATGCTGGTCTCGCTCCACATCCTCCAATCCTTCGAGGTCCTGCTGATCGAGGAATTCGACCAACCCTTCCGCCAACACCGCCACGCCGTCCGACCTCCCGGCGCTCTGCCGCTTGATGATCGCACCGGCCAAGGTGTCGACCAAGGTAGTCAGACGGATGGGCTTGTGCCGGAACTCCTCCGGAATCAGCGTCAGCGTCGCGCCGGCAGCCTTCCCGATTCCGAGAGCCAGATGCCCGGCCTTGCGGCCCATGGTGACAATGAAGTACCAGCGCGAGGTCGTCT
>JACQHN010000471.1 GCA_016199015.1 Nitrospira defluvii | reverse complement strand
GCTCACAGGCATGTCGTATTCATCGCCGGTTGCGAGCGCCCAGATCAAATCGTCGCTGCTGTTTGCCGCCCTCTATGCCGATGGCACGACGACCATCGCAGAACCGCGCCTTTCGCGTGATCACACCGAGCGCATGTTTGCCTACTTCGGGATACCGTTGCGTCGCGATGGTTGTACGGTTCAGATCGAAGGGCGTCCCTCGGTGCGATGGACCGGCAAGACGGTCGTGGTGCCCGGTGACCTGTCGGCGGCCGCGTTTTTTATCGTCGGGGCATCGATTGTGCCGGGTTCGGATGTGACGGTTCGTGGTGTTGGCATGAATCCGACTCGGACCGGCCTGCTGGAGATCTTGCGTCACATGGGCGCGCAGATCGAGGTGCTCAATCCTCGTGAGGAGGCCGGCGAGCCGGTTGCGGATCTGTACGTGCGCTCCATGCCGCTTCGGGGAGTACGGATCGGGCCGGAACAGATTCCGCAGACGATCGACGAGTTCCCGATTCTTTGCGTGGCGGCAGCCGTAGCGGAGGGTGAAACGGTGATCACCGGGGCCGAAGAGCTGCGGGTGAAAGAAAGTGACCGCATTGCCACCATGGCGACGGAACTGCGGTCGATGGGGGTGCACATCGAAGAACGGCCCGATGGGATGGTGATACAAGGACTGGGGC
The DNA here is from genome assembly GCA_016199015.1 of Nitrospira defluvii. Classification (GTDB taxonomy): domain Bacteria; phylum Nitrospirota; class Nitrospiria; order Nitrospirales; family Nitrospiraceae; genus Nitrospira_A; species Nitrospira_A defluvii_B. The sequence goes on along the minus strand of JACQHN010000471.1, from coordinate 2,254 downwards.
GCAAGGGCGCGAACGGGACACTCACTGGCGCAACGTGCACGAGTCATGGCGACCATCGTGTCGCGATGTCCGTCGCCATTGGTGCGTTGACCGCTGCGCAGCCGACCCTGATTCAGGATACGGCCTGTATCGAGACATCATTCCCGAATTTCGATCGTAAGTTATTGGAACTGTTGACTGACACTGCAAAACGTCTATAGTGCGAGGATTCTGTGGGTGACAGGGCTGAGTTGAGGCAGGGCAAGCAAGGGCTGATCATCGCGATTGACGGTCCTGCCGGTGTCGGGAAAAGCACGGTCGCCAGACTCCTGGCTCTGCGGCTCGGATACTTGTACCTGGATACAGGCGCTCTGTATCGTGCCGTCGCTTGGAAGGTGCAAGATGCAGGGCTGAGTCCTGATGATCGGGCGGCCATTACGGCGCTCTTGCCTGAGACGACGCTTCGTATGGCCTGTGGCCCCGAGCAAGCCCATGTCCTGCTGGATGGGCGAGATATCACCGGCGAATTGCGAACGCCTGCGGTGACGGCACTTGCGTCTATGGTTTCGGCAATTCCCGCTGTCCGAGAATGGCTGCTGCCGGTGCAGCGGCAGATCGGCGCCGACGGCTGCGTCGTGGCAGAGGGACGCGATATTGGGACCCGGGTGTTTCCGGAGGCGGACATTAAATTTTTCCTCGAGGCCGATCCGGATATCCGTGCGACCCGACGACATCGTGAACTGGTGGCGGCAGGCCATGCGGTTCAATTGGACCAGACCAAGCGCGATCTTACGGGGCGAGACGATCGCGACCGGTCCCGGAGGGTGGCGCCCTTGATGCCCGCGCCGGATGCCGAGCACATCGATACCTCGAGTATGCCCGCGGAGACAGTCGTCGAGCACATGATGGCTGTGATCACGGCGAAATTGTGATCTCCGCACTGTATGGCTGCTTGTGGGTACTCTCTCGCGTGGTCGGCTGGTTGTGTTTTCGGTATCGAACAGTCGGCAGGGTTCCTCGGCAAGGTGGGTTCCTCATTGCCTCGAACCACGCCAGCTATTTGGATATCCCGTTGCTCGGCTGCGGGATCCCTCGGCGGGTTTGGTACATGGGTCGGCATGACTTGTTTCCGATTCCTTTGTTCAATGGCCTGTTACAGGCCCTGGGGTGGATTCCCTTGCGGATCGGACGCCTCGATCGTGATGCCTTCAGCAAGGCCGTTTCGCTCATCAAGGAAGGGAAGCCGGTGGCGATCTTTCCTGAGGGAGGGCGGACCATGACCGGCGCATTAAAGCCGGGCAAGCCCGGAATCGGAGTGATCGTGGCGCAGACAGGCTGCCAGGTCGTGCCGGCTCATATCGGAGGCACGTTCGATGTGTTGCCGCCCGGGGCGAAATGGCCTAGATTTCGTCGAGTCACCGTGGCCTATGGGGCGCCGATTGATTTTTCATCGGACGCCGCTCGGTTGGAAGGAAAAGCATTTTATCAACATGTCAGTCGAACGGTGATGGCAAAGATTGCGGAGCTCGGACAAGTTCCGACCCCCGGGGACTGGTCGGCGAAGGCCGGACAGCGCCACGATCTTGAGTCCACACCAACGGCCAAGTCTTGCAACGCTGAGTAAGATTTGGTTGCTCTCACATTCAGCACCCGGCGTGAGCCGGAGGACGAGGATCTTCTCATGAGTACTGTCACACCAGAAAGCGAACCCAAACTCGATCGCGATGCCTTGGCGGCGATGTATGAGGAAACCTTCCGCAACTTTGAGGAAGGGACTATCACCGAAGGCATGGTCGTGGCCATCGGTAAAGACAAAGTGGTGGTCGATATCGGTTACAAGTCCGAAGGCATGATTCCGGGCGACCAGTTTTCACACGAGGAATTGGCGCAATTGAAGGTAGGCGATCGCCTGCAGGTCTATCTCGAAGAATGTGAAGACGCCGACGGCAATCTGGTGCTCTCCAAAGAAAAAGCCGACAAGATGAAAATCTGGGAGGAATTGGAGACGCTGCACAAAGAAGAAAAAAGCATCGAGGGCAAGATTATTTCTCGCATCAAGGGCGGCATGATGGTCGATATCGGCGTCAAGGCCTTCCTGCCTGGCTCGCAGATCGATCTGCATCCTGTCCGTGATCTGGATGGGCTGGTGGGCAAGACCTTCCCCCTCAAGATCATCAAGATCAACCATCGCCGTGGTAATGTGGTCGTTTCCCGACGGGTCTTGTTGGAAGAGACGCGCGACCGTCGCCGTCAGACGACGTTGTCGACCTTGAAG
>JACQHN010000470.1 GCA_016199015.1 Nitrospira defluvii | reverse complement strand
TTCACGAGATACGAGCGACGCTTCACGACCACTTAACCTGGTGGGGACTTCGGCATGTCGAATCCGATGCGGCCTACTTCGCCTGGCAGCGAGAGGTCTTCACTCCGCAGGAACTCGCGACGCTCCACCAACACATCGAAGCCAAGCGACTGGCGACCGATGGTCCCTCCGCTGAAATCGCTTTCTACGATCTGACAGCGCAGCCCCGGTCGGTTTCTGCCCTCTACAGTCAACGGTACGAATATTATCTCCAAGTCGGGTCACGAGTCGCGCGTCACCTCGACGGCGCGCCATCCGTGCTCGATGTCGGCTGCGGCATCGGCATCCTCACCACGTTTTACGCGCAACAACATCCGAACGGTGCCGTGCTTGGCATTGATCGCTCACCGGCTTCGATCGACCTTGCCCGGCAGCGGGCGCAGGAGTTGGGACTAAGCAATCTGCGTTTCGAATGTCTGGATGTCGATCGACAGGCGCTCACCGACGAGTGTGATCTGGTTATCGCCACGCACACCTTGCTGCAGGCCGAGCAGGACCCGGGTTTGCCCAGTCGTGACTGGAGAACGTTCGAGCGTTCGACCGATATGCAGGCACAGCAGCGATTCGAACAGAGAACCGGTTTGGGCGTTCGGCTTGATCGCCTCCGCGCCGGGCTGACGACACAGGGCCGTATGCTCGTGTTCGAAAAGACCAGGCAGCTCGCCAGGCGCGTTCCGTTTCAGCGGGCACTCGCCGCTCGCGGCCTCCAGTTACTCGCGCCGCCGGAGCCGGTGCGTTATCGTTCGGTGGAGGAAGTCACGGACGACGGGCCGTTGTATCTGCTCGGTTCTGTGCCTCAGCAAGAGACTCTGGCGTGGAATGAATCACCGGAACCGGATGAGGCGTCGGCGCTCGATCTTGAGGCGCTTCGATCTATTCGCGCGCAGGACGATCAGCCGTTGTATGAGAACCATGAAAGTTCTGCCCAACAGGCCTGGATGACGCTTACGGATAAACAAGTGCTGGAACAGGTTACCAATGAAGAGCCGGACGGACGGCAGTTGCATGTCGAATGGGGGCGGGCAGGGGACTTCATGTATCTCTATTGCGCCAATACCTTTGATCAGCGTCAACTGGTGCTCATCGAACCAGCTCGCGCCGCCCTGCTCGAAACCTACTATCGGGAGATTACCCGCGACATACAGAGCAGCGCGAAGGGACGCTCGCGATAATGTCTCCGATCAATCAGCGTGAATCCTCTGTGCGAACCGAGCCAGAAGTGGTGGGCTTGATACCGGCCGCGGGGCTGGCGAAACGCCTGCAACCGTTCCCTTGCAGCAAAGAGGTGTTTCCCGTCGGCTTCACGGTCGATAAGAAAACCGGGATGCCGCGCCCCAAGGTGGCGGCGCACTATCTGCTGGAAAAGTTCAGGGCTGCCGGCATCACGAAGGCCTATCTGGTGATTCGTGATGGCAAATGGGATATCCCCAATTATTTCCGTGACGGCCAGCTGGTAGACCTGTCGCTGGTCTATCTCGTGATTGCCGGCTCATTGGGACCACCCGATACCATCGATCGCGCCTACCCCTTTATCGAACAGAAGCGCGTGGCCTTCGGCTTTCCCGATATTATCTTCGGTCCCGACGATGCCTATCGGCAGCTGATCGAGGCGCAGGAGCGGACTGGGGCTGAGGTGGTGCTGGGGTTGCATCGGGTCTACAACCCTCGTGTCTGGGACATGGTCGATTACAAAGCCGATGGTCGCGTGCGGGGCATCGTCATGAAGCCGGTTTCGACGATCTTGACCTACGGCTGGTGTTGCGCGGTCTGGACTCCGACCTTCTCCGCCTTCCTGCATCGCTTCCTTCGCGCCGATGACACCCGTCGCAAGCTGGGAAAGTTGACGAGCAAGGCCAACGATCCAGGTGGAGATTTGGCGATGGGCGTCGTGCTGCAAGCCGCCCTCAAAGAAGGGTTGCCGGTGCAAAGCGTGATCTTTCCCCACGATACCTACATCGACATCGGCACGCCTGAAGACCTCGTCAAGGCCGTGCGGCAGTTCCAGCCGCCAGCATGATAGCCGCGGCATTTACGGATAGGCCGCGAGGAGTCGTTCGGCGGCCTGTAAGCGTGCCGGTCCATCCTTCCCCTTAAATTGTCGTCGACAGGCCGCGCAGAAGCGGAGGCGACCGGCAATCGAACGCACGTCCCGGTCCTCATTGTAAAAGAACGGACAGTCGGCCGGCCCAATGCCACGGCGATGGGGAGTGAGGTCTGCGACGACGGCCGCCGCTAGGTGGGCCATCATCCGTTCGACGGTGAAGTTCTTTTCGTTCAGGTGTTCCAGCACACCGAAGGTCGAGGCCACGAACAGTGCGTCCCGTCGCCAGAAATACAGATTCTTCGTCGTCTTGCTTCTGAGCGGAAAATTGATCATACAAACGAGTCGGTCCACACCCAATTCCTTCGGTTTGGTTTTCAACCGGTCATAGAGCGTTTCCGCTACGACAAACGCCTGGTCTTCATCCTTCTCGCGCCGCCAGGTGCCGATCGGCGCCGGAAAGGAGACGGTTTCAAAGGCATATAGGTCCTGCACCTCTGTGAGCCGATCGCAAATTTCCGGCAGGTGAGGAATCATGCGATGCGCGTTCCAGATGCCGATTTTGATTCGCTCTTGCATCGCGCGTCGGCGCCGGCGCACCGAGGTCGTGCGCGTCCGTTCATAGTCAGCCGCTGGCTGCGGCATGGAAAGCTGCTGAGCCGGATTGCGTGCAAAGACTACCGGTACGGCCCAATCGATGGCTTCGCCGGAAATCGAGTAATTGACCGCCACGCGCGCTTCCCGCGCCGCGTCGCCGATGGATTGCCCCAATGCCAGTGCCCAATAGAAATGTCGGGTAAAGGCGGTCGCTGATACATCCAGCACCGGGTACTGGTTGGCGACCACAGCCGGCACGCCGCCGGCGATCAACGCTTGCGCCACACCGCGACTGAAATCCTCGCGGCCTCCACGTCCGGTTTCGCAGGCGTTCAGGCACACCAGCCTGATTCCCCGACGGCAGACGATTTGACGGAGTGTGGATGAATCCAGTTTATGCATGCCGCCTTGAGAATTTTCGAAGATCAGATAGCCGCAATTTTCGTCGGCTTGATATTCCCCGTGGCCGATGAAGTGAAGAATATCGAAGGGCGTGGCGGCGGCTTCGAGGGTTCGATGTAAGAGCTCGGGCGTGGCATCGAGTAGGAGTTCCACTTCGGCCAATTTCGCGTCGAGGAGACGTCGGAACCCGCTGCGAATCACGTCCGTTTCTTCTTCGACGGACAAGGCGCCTAACCCCAGTGGCTGGGCGATCACGACCAGGATACGCAATGCCCCGCTGCGTGCGGGAATGCGTTCAGCCGGAATGGCGGTGAGCACGTTGCGCGTAAAGTTTACTTCTTCGAGCGCGAGAAAAGTTTTGCGATCGGGATCGTAAATAAATTCCCACGCCTGGTCGGCAATTCGATCGACGTCGGAAGTGAAAATCAAATTGAGCCGTCGAACCGTTTGTTCCGAGCGTGCCGCATCATAGAGCCGTCGGACTTGCCCCGGAAATAACACGG
>JACQHN010000448.1 GCA_016199015.1 Nitrospira defluvii | reverse complement strand
GGCATTCGTTCGCCACGCATTTGTTGCAGGGAGGCGCTGATTTGCGATCCGTGCAGGCGATGCTGGGACATGCGGACATTGCGACGACCCAAATTTATACGCATGTCGACTCGTCGCAATTGAAAAAAGTTCACACGGCCTGTTTCCCACGCAACAAGTCCCGCCGGTGAGCGACGATCGCGCTTCTCGATGGTCCGCGTATGAAGACGATTGTCTCCAGTAGACGATTCTGTGTTGACAGTGGTTTATGGAGTTGATAGCATCCCAAAAATCTGCCGGGAACGAGAAAAATCGGGCGGATAGCTCAATTGGGAGAGCGCTGCCCTTACAAGGCAGAGGTCACAGGTTCGATCCCTGTTCCGCCTACCAATAAGAAATACAGGGAATTGCGTGCAGGGCATTGCCTTATCCATTAGTAGTGATGTACAAGAGAACACTCTACCGTATTTAGCCAGTTAGATTCTTGAGACTCGGAATCTTCTTCCGCCATCTTGGGTTGCGTGGGGCCGTCGTTCAGCCTGGTTTAGGACGCCAGATTGTCAATCTGGAGGTCGCGGGTTCAAATCCCGTCGGCCCCGCCATTCCCCCAGCTTTTGGTACATTCCATGCTATCGTTTTCAGGCGACGCCATGTGAAGGGAAAGGTCTAGGCTCATGTTCCAATCAGGCGTGACGGGGTTGGTGGGATCGCTTGGGGCGGTATCAAAAATCGTTCTACTGCTGCTCTTTGTCGCCTCGATTATTTCGTGGGGCGTGATTTTCTACAAATGGCGGAGTTTCAAGGCGGCTGATCGCGAGGATCAACGGTTCTTCAGTGCCTTTACGAAGATCCGCGATCTCGATGAATTATATCGTCAGTCGAAACGTGCCGAAGGCAGCCCGAGCGCGCGGGTCTTTCAGGGCATCATGGATCGCGTCTTGACGGTCTCGGGAGACGGTGCGATGACCTTGCCCCAGCAGGCCGGCGCATCGAAGGATCAGGCGTCTTCCATCGACCACCAATATATGGACAAGACTGTAGCCTATTTGGTGCAGAACCAAGTGTCGCAGTTGGAGTCCTACTTGCCGGTCCTCGCCACCACGGGAAATATTACTCCTTTTATCGGTTTGCTGGGTACCGTGCTGGGCATCATCGACTCGTTCCGCGAGATCGGATTGCAAGGAACGGCCAGCATCGCGGCGGTTGCGCCGGGCGTGTCGGAGGCGCTGGTGGCGACGGCTGCCGGACTGTTTACGGCGATTCCTGCGGTCATCTTCTACAATTATTATCTGACGCGTATTCGTAAAACCGTGTTTCGGATCGAATCCTTCACAGTCGAAGCCATGCGGTCGTTGCAGACGCGGCTGAAGCAGACAGCGGTCGGGGTGCAGGGATGATGTCGGAGACGCGCCACCGGCGGTTCATGGCGGAGATCAATGTGATCCCGCTGGTGGACGTGGTGTTGGTGCTGCTCGTGATTTTCATGGTGACGGCGCCCATGCTGTATCGAGGGATGGACATCAACCTTCCCAAATCTGCCAGCAATACGATTAAGCCGGAAGCGAGAGCTGTTTTGTCCATTGAGCGCGATCAGCGATTGTATTTGGATAAGGATCCGGTGAGTGTCGTCCAACTCGAACGGAAACTCCGGGCATTGAAAGATCAGAGCCCCGAGGTCTCGCTCTACCTGCGCGCGGACCGGGATGTGCCGTACGGCATCGTGGTGCAGGTCATGGATAGTGTCAAAAAAGCCGGGATCGAGAAGCTCGGCATGGTGACGGAGCCCACGGGTGCCGAGCGCGTGAGTGAGTCGGTCACGACCCCCGCGCAACCACGCAAAAAGTAGCGGCGCCGCGACTCGCGTGCCGCACGGTCGTATCGCAAGTCATGACGTTCCAAGCCCTGCCAAGACATACCGCGCTGTTCCTGATCGGGGATCTGGTTGAAGCCGGGAGTGGCCGTCTTCGTAAGACGGTCGTGGTGTCTCTGCTCCTGCATCTCTGTCTCTTGTCCGTGATTATGGGTGCGAAATTATTCAAGAAAACAGAACGTCCGATGTCGGCAGTGGAAGTGTCCCTGGTGAGTCTGCCTGCCATAGATACGAAGCCAGAGCCCAAAGTCGAAAAGGTTGAGAAGGTGGTTCCGCGGCCTACGCCCAAGCCAGTCCAGTCTGTCCCGATTCCCGTTCCTCCCAAGCCGGTGCAGGCGCCGACGCCGCCACCACCGGTTCAGGCTGCTCCGGCAGTGAAACCGGTTACTCCTGCTCCCGCTCCTCTGCCGGCGCCTCGATTGCCGGCTCCAACCTTGACTGCCCCGCAGCCTATTCCACAGGCGGCGAAGTCGCCCTCTTCTGCGCCTGTCACGAACCGTGCGGATGTGCTTCGGGATGTGATGAAGGACATCGAGTTGCCGCCGAACGCCCCGCAGTATGGTGATCTCGCACCCATGAAACCGGCCGAGGTGAAACGGGCCGCGCAACCGAAACCGGAACGGACTCCAGAGCGTTCTGACCTGGATGCCATGCTCAAAAAATTGAAGGTTCCGGAAATGGCCGCTGCCCCGGTCCCT
>JACQHN010000460.1 GCA_016199015.1 Nitrospira defluvii | reverse complement strand
GTTCAAAGGCGTCGGCAGCCCCTTATCCGTCTTCTTCTCGAGCATCGTAAACGGACGCACCGATTGTTCATTCGAGAATCCGGTGATCACACCGTCCGACGATTGATTGTCGAACTGCAGGAAGTGCCAATGGGTGTTGACCTTCGAGGAATGGAAATTCGAGTAATCATCGTCTTCCCATTCACTGGTCAACATCCAATCGACGCAATCATAGATGTTGGACCGCACGACCAGCGGAAACTTCAGGTCGTTGTTCTTCCTGATTGCGGCTTCCTCTTCATGCAAGACATAGATCAGTCCACCCGGATCGACGATCGCAGGCGTCTCGCCCTGCTTATCGGCCAGGGTCATCGGCGTGTGGATGAAATGCACGTTGTATTTCTTCGAGCCGGCATTTTCCGGACAGAGGCTCCAACGCCCATTCTCTCCCGGCTTGGCAGGATACGAACTCGGCAATCCATCGTCTTCGAGATGGATCATTTCCAGCCAGGGAGACGGATTGTGGTTTTTTGAAAAGGGCACGCGCCGTCCGAAATGCGGCTTCAAATGCGGCCATGAGACCTTACCGGTCAACGGTTCGAACACGATCGGCAGGCGTTCGCCGGGATGAGCCGATTGATAGCGAGGATTCGGCACGGTGTTCTCAGGCTCGGTCACCGCACGAGTACCCTGCCAGCCCCAATTCAGCACGCTGGCATCATAGGAACGCATCTGGTCCCGCTCATCTTTTTTGTGGCCTGGCTGCCCCTGCGGCGGAAACTGCATATCGACCCAATCTTTCAGCGTCACGATAGCCGGATCAGCCTTCCAATCGGTCTTGCCCTTGTCGATGATCTTGAACTGCTTCCCGAACCAATCGACAGTCTTGCCGATCAGCTCATCGGACGTGACGCCCACCTTGATGCGGCCCTTGCGGTCCGGCAACTCCAACAGATCCGGCATCACGTCATTGTGATTTGCCCCCTGCTGAATGGTGTTGTACACGCGCCAATAGCCCCACATCCCCGCGATGTAATGGTGCGCTACATGGCAATGAAAGAGAAAGTCTCCCGCCAGCTGCTGACAGAGTCCCGAGCCACACTCCGTTTCCAAATCCATGGTCTCTGACGGGCCGATCACTTCCACGTCGACACGATCGGATTTCGTCCGGATCACCGGGTACTTCACAGGGCCGTTCTTCGCCGCATGCCAGAGCGGCATTTCGTCGATCGCCCGCGGACTTCTCGGCCAACGGATGGAACCGCCATGCGGATGGTGGGAGTGAAAGACTTCAGAACCGCCGTGCACCAGGCGGAACTTCGCCGGGTCGCCCAGATAACTGCGAGGAATCGTCGTGGCGGGATCGCCGAACGTATAGGCGCTGTAAGCCATCGATTCGTCCTCGAACCCGAAATATTCATGCTGGGTCTGCATATTGTCCACACCGAACGGCTCGCTGCGGTAATTCAACGCGCGGGCCACCGGGCGATAGACGTCGGTCAGGGGATCACGCTGTGGAATGAAGTCGCCTTTTTTATTCAGCGGACGGAACGCTTCATCTCCGACCTCGTGGTAAAAGAGCACAAATTCGCGAAAGTCCGGGCCGGCTCCGTTCTTGATGATCGCCTGCCATCCGCTCTTCGCTGGTGCAGGATCGCCGGTCCCCAGCGGTTCGAGATACTCCGATCCCTTCGGTTCGATCACGAATGAGCCGAAGAGACCCATCACGGTCAATTCACGATCGTTGCTGTAGGAATGGAATTGGCGGCTTCCCTCCTGCTGCGTGGGCGGGATATACCATTCCATCTCCACGGCTTTTCCGTGCGCAGCAATGCTGTCCGGATTGGTGGTGGTCGCCGGCTGACCAGTGGCCGCCACGACCATGCTGGAGCCGTGGATATTCAGGCTGACCTCTTCGTCACCCTCCAACTGATTGCGAAGCGTGAGCTTCACACAATCGCCCTGGTTGCCACGAATGACCAACGGCTGGATCCATTGATTCTGCAATCCGTTCATGACGGCGCCCGGATCGTACCCTTCCTTCTCGCGCGCCTCGCGGTTTTTGGTCTCCTCCGCGCGAACCTTGTCGAGGGACTCTGTCAACGCATACATGTAACCGGGATAATAATCCAGCCACATGTTCAAGGTGATTTCAACGTTGATCGCCGAGACATCGTAGATCCGAACCGGCGCACTGGCTGGACAGCGCCCACCCAATGGGGACACGGGCTCCACGCCGCTGTTCGACATCAACAACATGTCTTGGGCCCCGGCGCCATATTGGTGCAACATGTTGACGTTGTTGTACATCCCGCCGGTGTGCTGATTGTTCGAGTCATGTGTCAGCTGATCGTTGATCTTTTCCATGATGCGCTGGTGTTGCCGCTCCATCATGGCCGTCCGCTCGACATGCCCTTCCTGGGCATCTTCGACGATGGTCTGCCCCTTGAGTTGCTCAGCCCACGCCGGCGTATTGTGCGCCGTGGCATGCAGGTCGGTCGCAGATGCCGATGCGACGTGAAACGCGCCGACGCACAGCGATGGAAGCAGTATGCCCATCAGAGACTTCCAGGCCGCCGGCGACCGCCGC
>JACQHN010000459.1 GCA_016199015.1 Nitrospira defluvii | reverse complement strand
TCGGAGATGTACTTGAGGAAGATCAGGCCGAGGACGACGTGCTTGTACTCCGCCGCATCCATGTTGTTGCGGAGGCCGTCGGCCATCTGCCACAGCTTGGCCTCGAAGCCGAGATTGGCACCGGTCTCTGTCTTCGATGCTGTCTTCCCTTTAGGCGCCATTGATCGTGTTCATCCTCCCCACGTGCAAGTCAAAATCCATCACGCTTGGGCCGCCGCAGAATATCCTTTTCCATGTTTTAAAGCACCCAGCGTTTTTACGAGGAGAAGCGGCTGATGGCGTACGGGTACAGCCAAATGTTCAATGACCAATATTCAATGTTCAATGGGGAAGGGGACCGAAAGGGAGAATTTTCAATGTTCAATGAACAATGTTCCATGGGGGAGTGGGGAGGAGGATAACCCAATGTTCAATGATCAATTGGGGGAGCAAGACGGCAGGAAAGAGGATGCCCTGCCTGATTACTCCTGCACTCAGCCTGCTTTCGCTGTGACGCGCAGCTTCACGTGTGCCTTCTGTTGGAGGGCGTTGACGATGCCGAAGAAGTTCTCCGTACTTGGGTTGCCTCGTGGGGCCAGCATGCGATGCAGGCTCTTGCTCGGCTTCTTAAGCGCGGCCGCGAGTTCTTCAAAGCCGACCGTGGCATTGACGAGATCACGCAGCATCGCTTTGCCCGCGGCGGTCTCGCCGGCCAGATATGCATTGATCGCCTCGGTGAAAAGGGCTTCCCGAAAGCGAGGATCCCGTTGAACACGCGCCGCCACCGTATCTTTAAACTCGCGTGTGAGTGCCATAGTGCCTCCCTGCGCCACTAGGTCTGTGGGGTGCCTTTTCGTCGGCGATAGTCGGTCCATCGTTCTTGAGCGGCCTGAATTGCCTGTTGCTGGCGTTGCTTCGTGCTCCCACCAAGCAGAATGACAAGCGTCTCGCCGTCCTTGCCGAAATAGACCCGATAGCCGGGACCAAAGTCGATTTTGCGCTCGAAGACGCCGCCTCCGACCCCCTTTACCCCCGACCAATTGGCGACAGTCAATTGAAAGAGGGTCGCGGTCACCTTGGCGGCTGCTGGTGCATTGAGGCCATCAAACCATGCCGCGAAGGGTGAGCGACTCCGTGGATCGAGATATTCGAGTATCTGAATCGAGGCCGCCATTGTAGGTAACGCATAAGTTACCATTGTCTGCCCGCGAATGGCAACAGAGAATGGGCGGGGTGGCAGGGGAAGAGGAAGGTAACGGCCGATGGCGAGGAAGCCGGGAGCTCATGGCTAATGGCGGGCAGACAAGTGCGTATAGCCTATGGCGAATGGCTTATGGCCGATGGCGTGGAAACCGGGCGCTTATGACCGATGGCATTGGAGAGAAGAGCCGTAGGGAAAGGGCTATGGCGGGAGCAAGGGCATCGCTTGTGGCGCGTGAATCGTGACTAAAAAGCTCACTGGCGCGGGCGGATCTGGAGAAAGTCTTGATGGACGAACAGGCGGGAGGCGCCGTTGGCTGTCGCGAAGTGTTTCGCCACATAGGCTTCGAGGTTGCGCCTGGCCAGTGGTTGGCTGATCGGTAGGGATAGAGCATGAATCAGGCGACCCGGTAGGCGGCGGACTGCTCCGGGGTCTCCACATGGGCCTGGTCGAGGGGGATGCTGGACGGGGAGGGGTGGATTGGGGACAAATGTTCAATGATCAATGTTCAATTAGGAAAGGGGAGTGTGGGGTGCCAATTTTCAATGTTGAATGTTCAATGATCAATTGGGGAGGAGAGGGGAGGGCTGAAAATTCAATGTGTAATGGCGGAAGGGAAGAGGGCGGTGCTGCGGTTCTGGAGTACGACCACAGTGATGCTGGAACCAATCGTCAGCACTATCCTCGGGATGTCTGTGGTCGGCTTCCATTTGAGTGCTTTTGGTTCGCCGAGCCCGCAAGCCTTTCAGGCCGTTTTCAACGTCTTGCCTCGGGTGACCGGGACAAACCGGATTTCCACCCGTTGCTTCAACGCGGCAGCGATTCGCCTCAGCATTACAAGAGAGTGCCCTTCGTATTCCGCGTCTTCCAGCCGGCAGATGGCCGAGGCGGTCGTTCCTACCAGCTTGGCCAATTGCCGTTGGGTGAGACCGGCTCGAAGACGTAACGCGGTGAGTTTCCGTGCCACGCTGTCGTTCGCCCGCGCATCTTCCAATCCCTTCACGCGATCGGGCCTCCCCTCGTAGTATCGGCGGTAGAGAATTTGGACGGCATCCGAGGTGGCTGTGCGTGTTCGCTTTGCCATGTTCATTCCTCCCGATACGTATGGGCCTGGGGATCGTGCTCAAACAGGCGTTTTCGCTCCAGGGCGCGTTGAATGTCTTTGGCCGGGACTTCCCGTTCTTTGACGATGCCCTAAGCCAGCACAGCTGCCACCCGCTCATGAAAGAAATACAGGATCCGGTAGTTCATCCCCTCCCGGCCTATGCGTAATTCGTAGATGCCATCCCGCAACAGATCGGCTTCGGGGCGCCGCAGTTCATGGCCAAGGTCGCGCAAGCGCTCAATCTTGACCACGCACTTGTCTTAAATCTTGGCAGGCAGCGCGTCGAGCCATTCCAATACGGGAACAGACCCTTCCCGGTCCTGATAGAATACCACCCGCGTTCTCAGCAATCTCTCGCCCTCTCACTCTCAGTGCAGATGTTCTCATATTTGCGAATGTGCTTCAAGGTTCTGGACTGACTTTTTCCTTCTGGATCTTGTGCATTGAGCCGACGAAACCAGCCTGCTCCTCAGGAAATCTGTGGCTCAGTGTGATGAGTGGGTTCAGATGG
>JACQHN010000437.1 GCA_016199015.1 Nitrospira defluvii | reverse complement strand
AGCACATGCTGATGGCCTTCCTGGGCCAACTCAGCCAACGTCTCTTCCACCGACGGGCCGAGCCACTTCTCGCCGGATCGTCCCTGGCTTTGATAGGCGAACCGCGTCGGCTGGCTTCCAAGATATTCGCAGACTGCCTGGACCGTTCCTTTGACTTCTTCCGGGTACGGGTCCTTCATGGCAACCACCCGCTCCGGCAAACTGTGGGCCGTAAACAAGACCGGCACGCGCGAACGAACCGCAGCGGGAAATTTCTGCAAGGTCTGGTGAACGTTGTCGGCGATACTCGAAACCAGCAGCGGATGGCGATGCCAACTCGTCACGAAGCTGATCGAGGTCTCACTGGCCAGTTCGGTCCGCGCCTCCTCGACCTTTTTCATATAAGCCCCGATGCTGAGCGAGGAATACTGCGGCGCCATGCAGAGACCAATGACCCGTTCCGGAAAGTCTTCAAGCAGTTCGGCGTAGGTGTCCTTGATGAAGGGATGCCAGTGCCGCAATCCGACATAACACCGGTAACGCTGCCCACCAGGCCCGTTCAGTCGCTGTTCCAACGCTCGCGCCACCTCACGCGTGATTCCGAGCACGGGAGATTTCCCGCCGGTGACACGATACCGCTGGCGGATTTCCTCCACCAGCTCGGGCGAGGTCGCTCGGCCGCCCCGCACATCCTTGAGGTAGGCCTCGACATTCTCCAGACGGTCGGGTCCACCCATCGCCATCAACAGCACGGCGATCGGTCGTTGCGGTCCAGGCATTGAGAACTCCAATTCAAAAGGAAAAAGGTAAAAGGCAAAAATAAGAGTCGCTCGGCGGAGTTCCTTTCCCCACTTTTGCCCTTTGCCTTTTTACTTTGTACTTAATTTATGCACCAGATCAATCGTAGCGGCCACATGCTCGACTGGAGTATTGGGAAGGATCCCGTGCCCGAGATTGAAAATGTGTCCTGGCCGTCCGGCGGCTCGCCGGAGGATATCCGCTACTCGCCGTTCGATTTCAGGGATCGGTCCGAATAACGTGACCGGATCGAGGTTTCCCTGCACCGCTCGATCATGGCCCACCAGAGCCCAGGCTTCGTCCAGAGGGATGCGCCAATCGATCCCGATCACATCACCGCCCGCCTGGCGCATCGACTTCAGGATCGCCGTGGTGCCAGTGCCGAAGTGAATGAGGGGCACACCTTCATGCTTCAAGCCTTCGAAAATGAGCTGGACATGCGGCATGACGTATTCGACATAGTCCCCGGCGGACAGACACCCGACCCAACTATCGAACAGTTGCACGGCCTGGGCGCCGGCCTTGATCTGGCGGCGGAGATAGCCGGTAATCACCCGCGCAAATTTATCCATCAACCGATGCCAGATCTCCGGCTCGCTATACATCATCTGTTTCGTATGGATATAGTTCCGCGAGCTTCCCCCTTCAATGGCATAACTCGCCAGCGTAAAGGGCGCCCCCGCAAACCCGATCAACGGCACCCGACCGGCCAACATGGTGCGGGTGAGACTGATCGCCTCCATCACATATTGGAGCTCGGTGCCGTCGATGACCTTGAGCCGTTCCACCGCGGCTCGATCCCGCACGGGATTGTGAATGACGGGTCCCTCTCCCTCCGCAAACTCCAGCGAGAGCCCCATCGGTTCCAGGGGGAGGAGAATATCCGCAAAAATGATGGCGGCATCAAGCGCAAACCGGTCGATAGGCTGCAGCGTGACCTGTGCTGCCAACTCCGGTGTCTTGCACAGGTCGAGGATCGAATGCTTCTCTCTCAACCGACGATATTCGACCATGTAGCGGCCGGCCTGGCGCATGAACCAGACGGGGGTACAATCGACCGGTTCGCGCCGGCACGCTTTAAGAAATCGATCATTCATAGTGGAGCGCATTTTAGAAGGGCAGTCTGAACAGAGTCAAACGGTTATGTGCCGCTTCGCATACACAGACAGCCCGATAGGCAGCAAGTCAGGAAGGCTCAAACCATGTCCCATCCTACGCCCGGCATTCGCCCGGGAACAGAGGGCTGCCATTCGCAAAAAAACTCACGACATTTCTCCGTGAATCTGTGTATAATCACCAAACGTGTAGCCGAGCCTACGTGACCTCGCTCAAGTGAGCGGCACAACCCAAAGCATCCAGCGGCCTGCCCCATCGTATCACTCACAAGCGCCGCGATGACTAAGTGACGTCAGTGGAACCACGGCGCGACCCCTCGGTCATGCATCGTTGACTCGCATAAATAATAATGTGGAGGTGGTATGAGTAGTGATCTGCATCCGCTCACCTTACCCGAACGTGGTGAGCTTCCCAAAAGCGATGAGCAACCCAAGGGTGACGCTCCCTGGCTCACAGTGTTACGGTGGTTCGACTCGTGGGCCGGCATCGAGCGGATGCGAACCGATGATGCCCCGGCCACTGTAGACTGGCTGCGGGCCATCCCTCTCATCATCGTTCACCTGCTCTGTTTGGGCGTGTTCATCGTCGGATGGAGCTGGACGGCAGTGGGCGTGGCGGCCGCATTTTACTTCGTGCGCATGTTCGCCATTACCGGATGGTACCACCGCTATTTCGCGCACCGCACCTTCAAGACCTCGCGAGCCTGTCAGTTTGCCTTTGCCATGCTCGGGTCTTCCTGCGCACAGCGCGGCCCACTCTGGTGGGGCGGACACCATCGCCACCACCATATCTACTCCGACAAGCCGGAAGACACCCATTCAGTGCGCCAAGGCGGGTTTCTGTGGGCTCACATCGGCTGGATCTCGTCCAAGAAATTCTTTCCACCGCGCCTGAAGAGCATCGGCGATTTCGCCAAGTTTCCGGAACTGGTCTTCCTTGATCGATTCGATACCCTCGTCCCGACGATCTGTGGGTTCGGCATGT
>JACQHN010000446.1 GCA_016199015.1 Nitrospira defluvii | reverse complement strand
CGAGAACAAAGCTGGCGGACTTTTTCAACATCCTGCTAGTCCAAGATCGAAAATGCAGCGATGAAGTACGGCCCGCTGGCGGCCTGTGCGCCTCGGATTCGAACCTCAGTAACGTCTTGAACCCAGCCGCCGACCAGCCAGGGATTGGGGGCCAGGCTCGACCAGTACCACCAGCTGCCGTCCGTCTTCCTGAACCAAAATTGAATCGGCTCGGTTCCTGTGACTCGAATGATCGGCATGTCGAAGACTCGTGGCTGGTGCGTCACCCGATCCTCCATCCAGATCTTTATCCAGTGGTCCTTGTTATGGGTGCCGAGTTTTCTCGGTTCATGAATCCAATCGGCCGCCAGGCAACCGTTCCCGACGGGGCATCCATATCCGGCGCCATAGCCGTCGCCTGGGTCGCCGAAGCAGGGCGTGAGCAAACTCGGACTCTCGAACGTCAGATGAATGTGGCCATAGGTCATGTCTTCGACGTTGATGTAATTGCCGAAGCAGCGATGGCGGTAGGTCCAGCAGGCCTGGTGTTTTGACGGATCGCAGACCTCCAGGTCGCCGGACGCATTGATGCCGGTGGAGACGCCAAAGTTGCCCCTCGCCTGTCCATAGATATTGGTCAACGCGAACGTATTATCGAAGTCGACGACACAATCGCCCAACCAATTGTGTGCCTCGGCGGGTTGGGCCGTCAGTAACAGCCCGCTGAACATGACAGTCAGGCACAGCATCAGCAGCGTGCCGATTCGTTTCTGGTTCATGGTGCATTCCTTTCTTGCCCTGATCTGAAAAACGCGAGTATGGCACGAGGCGGCTTCTCCGCACCCTGTCACTTGGTGACCGTGCCTGGCGCCGCTGCGTCTCGTAACCGTTGAAACGCCCGATCCCGCTCGACCTCCGGCAGAAGGAGGGCTGCATGGTGATATCGATCCACCAGGCGCTGTTTCTGCCGGAAGTTGGTCGTCTGGGTGATTTGTTTGAGCAGAGCGTCCAAGTCGATACGCTCGGAGGGATTGTGCGAACGAAGCGAAGACTCCACCAACATGGCACGCACTTCCTCGTCGTTAGCTTGGCGAGGACCCTGCGCGGTTTGTCCGGCTTCGCCGAGCGGCCCTCCGGGCACGAATTGATGGGGAGGAGGGGGAACACATCCATACGAAGCCATCATGCAAACGAGGAATACTTGTGTCACTGTCAGGACGTTGCGGGGCTGGGGGCTATATGAAACACCATGCGTCATGACCTCCGTTTCATTCCTCCATCGACCTTGTCACAATAGGCCAGACATTAAGGCCAGGGTCTGGCCATCGTGAGGCGGCATCCGATAGGGTAGTCTCTCTACTGGGTGAGAAGAGGCAAACTTTGCGCCATACAAACCCGACGGTACATCTGCGCGGAATAACAATCGCTTGGACGCTCGTTCATAGCGACGGCGAGGTTCGTCATCTTTGGGCAGGTATCGCATCAGATACAGATTCGTATCCCATCCGATATGCTACGTAGATGCGGAGCATAAGGGTAGACTGCTGCGTGCGGCTGTTTGAATCAGGAGGCTGGAGAGATGGGCTCGAAGAAATTGAGCGCGGGCATCTTGCTCTACCGCCTGCGTGGCGCGGTGGTCGAGGTCTTTCTCGTCCACCCCGGTGGGCCGTTCTGGGCCAAGAAGGATGAGGGAGCCTGGTCGATCCCGAAGGGTGAGTACGAGGCCGGCGCAGATCCGCTCACCACGGCCAAGCGCGAGTTTCATGAGGAAACCGGCTTTGAAGTCGAGGGGGCGTTTCATCCCCTGACCGCGCTGAAGCAAACGAGCGGGAAAGTGATCTCAGCCTGGGCGGTGGAAGGCGACGTCGATGCGGCAGCGGTGAGAAGCAACACCTTCGCGTTGGAATGGCCGCCCAAGTCCGGCAAGACTCGCGAGTTCCCCGAAGTCGATCGCGGGGCCTGGTTCGATGTGCCCACGGCTCGCGTGAAACTACAGTCGGGGCAGCGAGGATTTTTGGATCAGTTGCAGCAGCTGTTGCAGAAAGCAGGCGAGGGGTAGGTCATTTTAGCCTGATCAACCAGTTGGAATTTTTGGTTATTAAGGTCGGCAGGCGACAGGGTCGCGCGTGAGGAAACTGCACGGAAAGGCGGCCACCCGAAGTGCTAAGGCCGCTTCCGCAATCGCACGAGGCGCCGACGTCCGAGCCAGTCGCGAATGAGGGTGGCGATGATCAATGCCGGAAAGGCCAGCAGCCAGACATACCAACTTGCCCAGAGCGCGGGGTCGTGCATGACTATCCCTCCTCTTTGTCTGACCAAGTACAAAGCAAACGCCATACCTAAATCCTGCCCGCCAAAGATCGGCGCAGCAAGCAGCAAAATGCCTGGCCAATCCCACATGTGACGGCTGGTGAGGAGTCTTGCCGGCCGTCACACCACCCTAGGCAGATTGTTACCGTCGCAAAAACCTCACAAAGCGTGACGCAGTCCCCACACTTGAGGACCAAGAGAAGAGACCAATGAGGCTCGGTAGATTCACTCGTTGACAGGCTCAGCCTCCAGCAGTAACTTCCCGGCTATGAGGAGGGCACGGCGATGAGGACCCTCTCGACGCGTTGCTGTATTGCCGGCGGTGGGCCCGCCGGGATGATGGTGGGCTTGCTGCTCGCCCGCGCCGGGATCGACGTGCTGGTGCTGGAGAAACATGCCGACTTTCTCCGTGACTTCCGCGGCGATACGATCCATCCCTCCACGCTCGAAGTGCTCTCTGAACTCGGCCTGCTGGAGCGATTTCTCCTTTTGCCTCATCAGAAAGTCTCGCGCATCAATGCGCAGTTCGGAGATCTGAGATTCACGGTCGCGGATTTTTCGTTTCTCTCCACGCGGTGCCGGTTTGTGGTGTTCATCCCACAGTGGGACTTTCTTGCCTTTCTCGCGAGGGAAGGCGCTCGCTATCCGACGTTCCAACTACGGATGCAGGCCGAGGTAATTGGTCTGATCGAAGAGGGAGGCCATGTTGTCGGGATTCGAGCCTTGACACCGGAGGGTCCGTTGGAGGTGCATGCCGATCTGGTCATTGGCGCGGATGGCCGACATTCCGTCGTGCGCAGCAAAGCCGGCTTGGTGGTGGAGGAATTCGGGGCGCCGATGGATGTGTTGTGGTTCCGGCTCTCGCGGCAATCACGTGATCGGGCGGATCCGATCGGCCGGTTCGAGCGCGGGAAGATCTTTATCATGCTGAATCGAGGCGACTATTGGCAGTGCGGCTTTGTCATCGCCAAAGGCACGCGGGATCAGTTCCAGACGAAAGGGTTGGCGGCGTTCCGCGACAGCGTGGCGCAGCTTGCGCCCTTCGCAGCCGATCGGGTCGGTGAACTGCGGGATTGGGAGTCGATCAAGTTGCTCACGGTGCAGGTCGATCGGTTGCAGCAGTGGTCGCGGCCGGGCCTGCTCTGTCTCGGTGATGCGGCGCATGCCATGTCGCCGGTCGGCGGGGTGGGGATCAACCTCGCCATTCAAGATGCGGTCGCGGCGGCCAATTTATTGGCCGCTCCGCTGCGTGAGGGGCGGTTGGTGCCCGACGACTTCCGCCTTGTGCAGCAGCGGCGTGATTGGCCGACCCGGATGACGCAACGGGTTCAGCTGCTGATACAGAATCGCGTCATTCAGCCTGTGTTGGGCGAATCGGGACCGCTGACTCCGCCGCTGCCGTTGCGCCTATTGGCCCGGTTCTCCTTCCTACAGCGCATTCCTGCCCGTCTCATCGGGATCGGGTTTCGACCGGAGCATGTGCGAACCCCTGACGCATCCAAGGAGTGAAAAGAGACGGTGGTCTGTTACCCCAGAAGCAATAGAGTGAGTCGCGGCAACCAAGGAAGTAATCCGACGCCCACACAAATGGACAGCGCCACGATGGACGTCACCAGGTCCTCGTCCAGCACGGTTTCCGTCGCGAAGATGACGGCGGTAACAGCGGCTGGCATGGCGGAGACGAGCACCACAATTGCCCGCTCCATCCCGCTGAGGTTCAACAACCAGGCGACGGCAAACCCGAGGAGCAGCCCTCCGCCCATACGTACCGCCACACCCAGCAGCGCGAGGGCCAGTGTGCGGCGCAGCACGGAGAAACTGATCGACAGACCCAAGACGAGACTCGCCAGGGGGGGGTGTGGTGAGATGAATAGGGATGAGTCCTCCGCGCAGCCAAGCGGGAAGATGGAGACCCAAGATGGTGAGGGTAAGGCTGCCGCAGAGTGCCCAGAGCGGTGGAGAAGACAAGAAGCGCATCAGAATTGACCGTGGGGTTGAGGCCCCGGCCCCGTGCCACAGCGCCAGGCCGTATATCACCGTGAGCGTCAGTGTCGTTTGGCCTAAATCGAAGAGAATGGCCTGCGCCAGTCCCTGATCGCCCAGCGTCGCGAGAACGACGGGATAGGCGAAGTACACGGAATTGATGCAGCCGGTGGCCAGCAAAAATCCGCCTTGGGTGGTGCGGGGAAGCTCCAGCAGGCGGCCAGCGGCAGTTTCCAGGCCGTGGGCGCAAACGCCATGCGATCCAGGGACACCAGGATGGTTGCCGGAAGGCTGATCGAAAACACCACAGAGGCCAGCCGTTCCGCGTGGATTTTTCCGAGCAGGCCGAATGAGCGGAGCATTGCGCCGAGAAAGAATATGGCGATGAAGGCTTGCAGCGTGCCGGACATTGTCGGGAGGGTAGCAGAAATTCGATCGCAGCAGGAGCCGCTGCCATCGTCGACGGACCTTCCTGGCTTTTTGTGTGCGCTCGCTGTGTGAGCCTGCTAGGATGGCTCATCCCATGAGCCCATCTCCTGTATCTGCTGAACCGCGCCAAGCGGCGGTCTTCTTCATTCTCGTCACCGTCGCCCTCGACATGTTGTCGTTTGGGATTATCATTCCCGTTCTGCCCAAGCTCGTCGAGGAATTTTTAGGCGGTGACACGGCGCAGGCGGCGGAGATCTATGGCCTCATGGGCACGGCTTGGGCCTTGATGCAATTCGTCTGTTCGCCGATTCAAGGCGCGCTGTCCGATCGCTTCGGTCGACGGCCGGTGGTGCTCCTCTCCAACGTCGGTCTCGGTCTCGATTTCATTCTCATGGCCCTGGCTCCCAACCTGGCGTGGCTCTTTGCGGGTCGCGTCATTTCCGGAATCGCGTCATCGAGTTTCAGCACGGCCGGCGCCTACATCGCAGACGTCACCTCACCGGAGAAACGGGCCGGGGCGTTCGGCATGATGGGGGCGGCCTTTGGGTTGGGGTTTGTTCTGGGTCCCGCGGTGGGCGGGCTCTTGGGCGCCATCGATCCGCGCTGGCCTTTTTGGGGCGCGGCGGCGACCAGTCTGCTCAATGCTTCTTATGGATTCTTTGTGCTGCCGGAGTCGCTCCCCCATGAGAAGCGGGCGCCGTTCAGGTGGAGGCGGGCCAACCCCCTGGGGTCGTTGATTTTGCTGCGCTCACACCATGAACTCTTCGGGCTGGCGACGGCCAACTTTCTGATGAACCTGGCGCATGTCGTCTTGCCCAGCGTCGCCGTGCTGTACTTAGGCTATCGTTATGGCTGGGGCCCGTCGGCCGTGGGGTTTACGCTCGCGGCGGTCGGGGTCTGTGCCATGATCGTTCAAGGCACGTTGGTGAAGCCGATCACGGCGCGATTGGGCGAGCGCCGCACCATGCTCACGGGGTTTTTCTGCGGGGCGGCCGGCTTTGCCATTTATGGCCTTGCGCCTACGCCGGCCCTCTATTGTCTCGGCATTCCGGTGATGGCTTTCTGGGGGCTTGCCGGTCCATCTGCACAAGTCTTCATGACGCGCCGCGTAAGTTCGTCCGAACAGGGACAACTGCAGGGCGCGATTGCGAGCCTGACCGGTATCGCCGGTTTGATTGGCCCGAGTCTATTTACACAAACCTTCGCCGCCTTCATCGGCCCGCAGGCCGACTGGCACCTTCCCGGCGCGCCCTATCTGCTCTCGACGGTGCTGTTGCTGGTGGCGATGGTAGTAGCAGGGCGAGCGACGAGAGCAGCCCGGTAGGCTCACGGGCCAAATGGCCGTCCTTTTCGCTCGTCGTTCGCCGGTAGATAAGAGCTAATGGCCAATAGCCGATGGCTGATAGTCAGGAGTCAGAGGCTCAGCGACCGGAACGAGAGACGCTTCACGCTCTTGCCATAAGCTGCATAAGCTATAAGCCATCAGCTCTTATTCCCCTCGCTGGCGGGCATGTTCGACACCCTGCTAACGGGCGCCATGCACCAGGATCTCCCGGCTACGATAAATCGCCAACGCGCGCTTGTCCGCTTCCTCCGCCTCGCTCTCACGTTCCATCTTTCGATAGAGGTCGGCCAAGAGCGACCAGGCTGCGGCCTCAGCGACGTTGTCGTGCAAGGTTTGCGAGAGCAAGAGCGCACGTCTTCCCAACGCGATTCCTTCGTTCAGCTGCCCGTCGGCACTGTCGAGCTGTGCGAGCCGGAGCCGCAGCTTGGCTTCGAACGGCACGTGGTGTTCCGCTTCGGCCAGCTGGAGGCCATCACCATAATATGTACGAGCGTCGGTAGTTCGATCCAACAGCCAGTGGGCATCCCCCAGCGCTAGGATTGCCACGAGTTGCTGCTCCACATCCTGACGGGTACGGGCATCTTGCCTCGCCTGTTGC
The DNA here is from genome assembly GCA_016199015.1 of Nitrospira defluvii. Lineage (GTDB taxonomy): Bacteria > Nitrospirota > Nitrospiria > Nitrospirales > Nitrospiraceae > Nitrospira_A > Nitrospira_A defluvii_B. The sequence continues at coordinate 168 of JACQHN010000446.1, read as the reverse complement.
AGTGAAGACAGGCCTGCTTCGGCAGGTCCATCATTTACCTGCAGCAGTCCCAGCTGAACCAGGGCCTCGTTCCACCCTCGTGCGTCTTTGACACGCTTAAAGATCGTGACGGCCTGACCGAACGAGTCACGCGCCTCGTCGCGTTGTCCCAGTCGAGCTGCCACGCGG